>USBA01000042.1 GCA_900552735.1 uncultured Collinsella sp.
CGCTCGGGGTATACTTTCGACTATATACGGTTCTAATGTGCATACATTGGGCCTATTTGTCGGATTATGGATGTGGAGCGCATATGGCGAACACCCAGAACTATATTAACCACCTGCTGCAGAACACCGGCATTACGCCGGCATGCAGCGAAGAAGAGCGCTTGGCTGCCGAGGATATCGCTCAGATTTTCCGCAACCACGGCTTTGACCCCGAGGTGCAGGAATTTAATGCTCCCGCGCCCAGCAGATTGGCGTTTGCCGTTACCGGTATTCTGGCGTTTGCCGGCGCCCTGCTGATGGGCATCGGTGGCGGTATCGGCTTGGTCGGCACCTTGCTGGCCATTGTCGGCGCCGTGCTCTACGTGCTCGAACGCACGGGGCGTCCCGTGGTTTCGCGCCTGGGAAAGACCGGTGTGAGCCAAAATGTCATCGCCTACCACAAGGCGTCGGGCCCGCTTGCCTCTCCGCGCAATCGCCCGGTTGTCGTTGTCGCGCACTATGACTCCCCGCGCGCCGAACTGCTCGCTCGCGAGCCCTATGCGCCGTACCGAGCGCTGATCGCCAAATTGCTCCCGATTGCCACGATTGCTCCCGCGGCTATTGCCATCCTGCGCATCTTGCCGCTTCCCGGCGCGTTGAAGGTCCTGCTGTGGATTGTCGCGATCCTTGCCTCTCTCGTGGCTCTTGCCAATGCCGCCAATATTATTTCCAATCGTTTTGTTCTTCCCTACACGTCCGGCTCGGTTTGCAACAAGTCGTCTGTTGCCGCCATGTTGGGTGTCATGGATAACGTCGCCCCCTATCAGGGTGAGAACGAGTTCCCTGACGATATTCCGTTTGACACGTATTTTGGCGAGCAGAAGCGTCGCGCCGAGGAGATGGCGCGTGCGGCGGCCGAGTATGCCGCGGCCCAGCAGCAAAACGACTACGGCAACACCATCGAGTACGAAGAGCCTGCCTATACCGAGGATGAGTATCGCCAGCCGGTCGCTCCCGAGGGTGAGCAGGGCGAGGCTTCTGATGAGCAAATCGATGGATTCGAAGGTGCTTCTGCCGACGAGACCCTGATTGGCGTCATCGCACCCGAGCCCCAGGTCCAAGATATTCCGGACGAGGAGCCCGTTGCGGACGAGTCCACTGCCGAGTCGGCAGGCGAGCCTGCCGCGGCTGAGGAGCCCGAGCCCAAGCCCAAGCTTTATCGCAATGCCGCCGGCAACATCCGATTTGGCTCGGATGCCATCCGTGCCCTGGGCATGCTTCCCGAGTCCTGCACGCTCGATTACGAAGAGGGCGAGGAACTGACGTTTGAGCCGGAGCCTGCTCCCGTTGCACAGGAGCCTGCGCCCGCGGCCAATACAGCTGTTGCTCCCGCCGAGCCGGTCACTGCCTCTGTTGCTGCCGCGGAGTCTGACGCAAAGCCCGCGCTCGATTCTGCAGCCGGTCTGGATATCCTGGCGCCTGCCGCTCCGGCACAGGTTGAAGACGAGATCGCCGACGAAGACTACGACGAGTATCCGCAGCGCGTGTCCTATGAGAGCGACACCGATTTTTCGGCCGAGCTTCCCTCGACAACGCCCCATGCCGATATCGCTTCCGCGTTCTCCTCGATTGGTGCCAGCGCTTCTAGCTTCTTTAAGGGCGCCCTCGCGAAGGGCAAGAAGTTCGTCGACGACTTTGAGGAAAAGCGCGCCGCTGCCCGCGAGGCCGCCGAGCGGGAGGCCATCGCCCAGCAGCAGGCCGCCGAGGTCGAGCGCGAGCGTGCGGCACAGGAGTTCGAGCAGAGCGAGGCCGAGCAGCCGGAGCCTGTCGATGTCGCCGACGCCACGACGTCCTTCGAGGCTCCACAGCCGACATCCGCCGACGTTGCCGAGGCTACGACGTCCTTTGAGGCGCAACAGCCGGTCGATGGCACCATGTCATTTGATGCCACGATGACGTTTGAGAAGCAGGGCACCGCAATTGCCGAGCCCCTTCCCATCCCCGATGATGCCCAGGACGCCGCCGATGATTCGGTTGTCGACGAGGCCGATTCCGTTGAGGCCAGCGCGCCCGAGCAAGTCGAGGCTCCTGCTATGGAGCAGGAGTCCCCTGCGGTTGACGGGGCTCCCAAGACGGATGAGTCCAGGCCTTATTCTACGCAGATCTTTACCATGCCCGCGCCGAGCGACCCCGGTGCCACGGTGGCCAACGTCGCTCCCACGCAGGACGAGACAGTTGACTTCCTCATGGCGCAGATTTCGTCTCAGGTGCCTCCGCGCCAGCAAATGAATATCCCCGATCCGGCCTCCGCGCCTGCGCCCTCTTCGTCGCCGCTGGCCTCGGTCCCCGATCCGTCGCTGCCTTCGATGCAACAGGCCAACGTCGCATCCCGCACGTCGCTGTTCGATCTTCCCGATCCTTCGGCACAGACAAATGACCCCTTTGCGACGGCGCAGGGCCCCGAGCCCACATCGGCACCGGTTGTTCCCCCCATGCCGGTCACCTCGGATGTTCAGCCGCTTGAGACTATCTCGGCTCCTGCCGCTCCGGCCGCCAAGCCGCAAAAGCGCGGCTTGGGCGGTCTGTTCGGTCGCAAAAAGAAAAATGAGCAGGACAGCATGAGCGATTGGCTTGGCGTCGAGGATGATTACGACGCCAAGAAGTCTGGTCGCGGTATCGGCTCGTGGGATAACTTCGAGGATGACGACGACGGCTGGAAGGGCGGTGCCACGTCTTCCGATGGAGCTTCCGCCGAGGATATGCTCGCTGCCGTTGCCTCCATGGGCGATGACGAGCTGCTTGGCCACGACATCTGGTTTGTGGCTACAGGCGCTTCCGATTGCGACGGCGCCGGCATGAAGGCGTTCCTGGCCGCGCATCGCGACAAGCTCCGCGGCGTGTTCTTTATCAACCTTGAGTCCATTGGTGCCGGTAGGCTTTCGGTCGTGACGGTCGAGGGCGAGCAGCAGCTGCTCAAGGGTGACCGACGCATCATGAACTTGGTCAACAAGGTGTGCAAGTCGTTCCATGTCGATTGCGGTGCATTTGAGATGCCCTATGCCAAGACCGATGCCTATGCTGCTCTCGAGGCAAGCCGACGCGCCCTTACCATTGCCGGCGTCGACGGCCCACGTTTGGCATGCGCTCACACTGAGGACGATCTGCCGTACAACGTCAATCCGACAAATATCGCTACGGTGTCCGAGGTCGTGACCGAGGTCATTCGTCGTTCGTAGGTTGACCTATAAGGAGTCTGCGTGTTTTCGTACATCAAGCGCCACTGGCCCGTCTATCTCATCTTGGCCCTGATCGCCATTGTCCTTGGTTTCGGGGCCGCGTATATCGTGGGCGTTAAAGGCTCAACGCCTGAGTCCACGATTAGCGAAGAAGTGGAGCACGAGCAGAGTTTGGGAGCCGATGGCATCTCCGAGTCCGATCAAGCGCTCATCGACGGTGGGTCTGCATCTGGGGAATAGCCATTTCGCCACGAACGAATAAGAGGCGAGCCGGGAGACGGGCTCGCCTCTTTTTCATTGCGTCAGCGACGTTTTGACGCCAGCTTTAGATGGGCAAACCAGATTGCCGCGGCGCCGGAGGTCACGAAGGCGGTGAGGCAGGCGGCAATGGGAAGGGAGCCCGTTGCCGGTAAATCTTGCGGCATGGCGCATCGCTGGATGACGCGATCCTCGTCATGTGATTCAAGGTTGCTACCGCCGCCATTGCGACAGAGGTCAACGCGAGCGCTGTTGGCGAGTGCGGTCTGAGGCGTGTAAGACGACGCGGCCTGCATATGGATGACGGCACCGTGAATATCCGAGTCAAGGACGGCGTTCACATCATCAAGGTCGTCATGCTCGTCTTTGAGGTCCTCGCGGGTCCAAGATTCTGCAGCGCCTCTTGTCGTGAAGTCGGCCGATACGGCCCCGTACTCAAGACGAATGCCCGTGACGGCGGTATCGTCCAAAAGAGCGAGCTCTTTTGCCTCGAGGGTGACTGATTCCGTTGTTGGAATATTTGCTTTCCAAAGATGCCAATCGTCGTAATCGACCATGCGCAAATCGTCACCTAGGAGCTTTTTGACCTCGTCCGTTTTGAGCCAGGGGTTGTCATGCCCGTCGCTGAGCGTTGCATTGGCCTGTTCGCCCGTATCGATACTTCCCACTGGAGACGTTCGGTACCACACGTTGCAAAGACCGTCGATGTCCCCAGCCGCGACAGGGGTTTCGATGGCGATGAGCCTGGCAGTGCCGTCTTTGGCGCATTCGAGATCGTCGGTGATGGTGAATTCATCAACCCAGGTATTCGACTCATTTTTAGCATCGAGCGTATAGGAGAAGGAACCGTTCGTATCAGATTGTGCCACGGCCCGGTTTTTGCCATCGCCGTTAGCGACGAGGCCCTTACCGATAGGGCGGGCGATCTCTTGCCGCTTGTCGACTCTGCCCTCGATCTCGATGGGTGTGTCCTTCATGGTTACCGTCTGCACTTCTCCTGTGGCCTCAATTTCAAACGTCATGTCTTGAGCAAGGTCGTAAGTGCGCGGGGACATTGCTTCGCGCAGGGTGTAGGTGCCGGGCAAAAGATGCTCGATGCGATGCGGTTTGTCGGAGGAGGTCCAAGCGTCAATTTCGGTTCCGTCGGCACCGTGGAGGGAGAGCCGAGCGCCATCCACTTCTTGTTTGCCGGTCAGATCGACTTTGGAGATGTCGATTTTGGTGTAGTCGTTAGAGATATCGAGGTGCGCTTTGACCGTGGGTGTTTCCTGGTCGGCATACGACAGCTCGATGGTGTGCGCGCTTTGGTCGAGCAGGTATCCTTCGGGTGCCTGTACCTCAATAACCTCATAGATGGCAGTTCCGCACCCCAGCGAAAGATGATTCGCGCACGCAAATCCCCGCTCGTCGGTTGTGATGGTGGTGACGGTTTCACCGTCCAGGGCAACAATGCTGCCGTCGGGGCGCACGATATCGCCCGCGGCGCGGATATCAAAAACAGCGCCGGCAAGGGCGTGTCCGTCTACGGTATCGTTCTTAACGATCTCGATGCTTCCTGTTGCTGCGTCGTCGTAAAACGAGGCGACCGCGACGGGCGTTAAGTTCATGTCGGCGGGAATCGTTATCTCCAGATCTTCTCCAACAAGATACGGCTCCTTGGCGGAAGTCTCTCGTATGTAATACGTGCCCGGGTTAAGCGATTCGGGCAGAGTGACGGTGCCGGTTTCATCGGTCGTAAAGGTATTCATAACGGTATGGGCAGGATGCCAAGATGTTTGCGAGATGGGTTCACGGTTGCCATTGAGCAGCTGAAAGGTGAACCCGACGCGTGGTACGGCGCTGCCGGTCTGAGCATCGCGCTTCACGATTTGAAGATGTGTCGACAGGGCGTGGTTGTCTACGATGTACTGAAGCTCTGCGCCGTCAGTGATCTGCTCTGCCGTGATAGTCCATTCCCCTGCCTGCTTAAAGCCGTCGGGCACAGTGTCGACAACCTCACGAATGGTGTAGCCGGCACGGTCATACGGTATGGTTCCACTGACGCCATTGGGGCGCTCTCCTGCGCCAAACCATGCTCCAGCCTGGTCTTTGGTCGATGCGAAGCCGTAGATATTGGTGTCCAGCGTTCCAACAACCTGCTGCGAAGTGTTGCTTACCACTTCAAAGATCACGCCTTCCGCCGGCTGCTCTATACCAGACCCATCGCTATTGCCACAGTCCTTGAACTTTGAAATCTCGAGGTCAAAAGCGATGGGGATGTTGGGGATGCGACGCTCGAGCTCAACGACGCCCGCGTCTCCGGGCTGGTCGGCACCGACGGTGTAGCTCCAGGTTTCATCGGAGGGCAGATAGCCCTCGGGAGCTCTCGACTCATAGATGGTAAAGGTGCCCAGGGGGATGTCGGTAAGTGTTGCCCGGCCGTCCTCATCCGTCGTGAGGGTGCGCGTCCAGCCCGGGGCAGACTGTGAGACGCAGGTGAACTCAGCGCCGGCAAGTGACGCTCCGACTTGAGGGCCTGCCCCTGTCGCGGCATCGACCTTTGCGATGCGCAGGGTGACGGTACCGGGCTGCTCATCGATGACGACATTTCCGCCGTCATTGCCGGTGGAAAAGGCGATGCGGTCACTCCTGGGGATATAGCCCGCCGGAGCTTTGGTTTCGACCAGATAATATGCCGTGTTGGGCAAAAGTGTCGCCTGTGCGCGACCGCTGCTGTCCATCTGGATGCTGCCGATACGCTTGTCGCCGGCGCTCTCATAGATGTCGAACCTCGCTCCGTCGAGCCTGTAGGTATCGTTTTCGCTCGTGATGGCGGCGTTGGCTGACTGTTTTTGGAAGGATGCGGAGACGGCCGGGAGCACGTAGAGCATGTCTTGACGCTTGCTGCCGCCCGACACGGTTCCCAAATAGCGCCGCGCGCGATGCGGTGCGGCTTTAATGCTTCCCGACTTTGCGCTGTCGTGGAGCCAGCGCGCTGCGGCAACGACCTCATTGTCGCCGGAAAAGTTTCCACTCTTTGTGACGCCCTGGGCGGTTGTATATGAGAATGATCCGTCGGTATGGGTGGTGCCGTTGAGCATCCAGACGGCAAGTTGGGTTGCGGCGCGCGCTCGATCGGGGGACAGGTTATGCCCGCCAAAGGATGTGGCGGTGGGGTAGCCATGGCAGATGATGGCCGCGAATTCGTCTTCGAGCCATACCCAGCCCTGATTGTAGGTGAGCCAGGGTCCGCCCGGTGTGCTGGGGCCAAATCGGTCCTGGTTCATACAATAGGCAATCGAAGAATCCTGTGCCTCGTATTTGCCAACTCCAAAAGGACCGCATTCATTGCTGATAGTGCGGAATCCGAGCGATTCGTAACCGTCGACGGCGAGCGCGGCATCCGGTGTCATGCAGCCTAAAAGTAAAAAGAGGACTAGGAGCAGCGATCCTGCTGTGATTGCGCTGTGGACAGAGTGCGTGGGTGCGTTGGACATGGCTGCTCCTTATCCCTCGTGCGCCGCACGGGGAGGCCGCGGCGCGTAGGATGAGGCTACCCCCGAGGTTCATGCGGGTAAGTACCGGAACCTGACCAAATGCTTGCCCGATATCTGACAAATGGCGCCTATGAAAGACAATGGAATAAATCTGCAGGTAGACAACGGTAAATAGAAGAACGTACAGGTCCCTATCTCCACAATTGGCCTGTTTTTAGGACGATTCTCCACAGCTAAAACAAGCATCGTCACCCTTGTATCGAACAAGACAACCGCGTTATACTATCCCCCACATATGCGGGCATCGCCAAGTGGTAAGGCATCAGCTTCCCAAGCTGACACTCGCGGGTTCGAGTCCCGTTGCCCGCTCCAGTTAAAAGCACAAGCACGGCACCATTATGGTGCCGTGCTTTTTTCAATAAAGCGCCGGGACTCGAACCCGACAGGGTGCGAGCGTTAAATAAACGTGAAGCGTTTATAGCGAGCAGGCAAGGTCGCCGATAGGCGGCCGCAGCCGGTGCGGATTTGCGAAGCAAATACGCGGACGTCCCGTTGCCCGCTCCATCAGCAAAGGAAGACGTGGGGACGGACAATTCGGCGGAGTTTTCCCCTTCGGCTTCGTGAAGCTGAGGGGCTCGCCTGAAGCCGGTGCGTATTTGCGAAGCAAATACGCGGACGTCCCCATGGCCGCTCTTGCGGCAAAATGTTAGGTTAATGCCTGCTGCCCATACTTGCACCTGCGCACGGTACAATGGTTGAGTTACGACCAACGTGCCAATAACCAAAAAGGAGCCGCTATGATCGATCGCTATACCCGCCCGGAGATGGGACACATCTTCTCCCTCGAGAACAAGTACGCCATTTGGCAGGAGATCGAGGTTCTGGCCTGCGAGGCCCAGGCGGAGCTCGGCAAGATCGGTATTTCCAAAGACGAGGCCCAGTGGATCCGCGACCATGCCAACTTTGAGAAGGCGAAGGTCGATGAGATCGAGGAAGTCACGCGCCACGACGTTATTGCTTTCCTGACCAACATGAAGGAGTACATCGACGCCGATGTTCCCGAGGGCGACCCCAAGCCCAGCCGCTGGGTCCACTACGGCATGACCAGTTCCGACCTGGGCGATACGGCTCTGTGCTACCAGCTCACCCAGGCCTGTGACCTGATCATCGAGGACGTCAAGAAGCTCGGCGAGATCTGCAAGCGTCGCGCCTTCGAGGAGCGCAACACGCTCTGTGCCGGCCGCACTCATGGCATCCACGCCGAGCCGATGACCTTCGGCATGAAGTTTGGCTCTTGGGCCTGGGAGCTCAAGCGCGATCTGGACCGTCTCGAGGATGCCCGCAAGAACGTTGCCTTCGGTGCCATTTCGGGTGCTGTCGGCACCTACAGCTCCATCGAGCCGTTCGTCGAGGAGTACGTCTGCGAGCACCTGGGCCTGGTTCACGACCCGCTGTCCACGCAGGTCATCAGCCGCGACCATCACGCCTACCTCGCCGGCGTCCTTGCCACCACGGCAGCCACCTGCGAGCGCATCGCTACCGAGGTTCGCAATCTGCAGAAGACCGATACGCTCGAGGCCGAGGAGCCGTTCCGCAAGGGTCAAAAGGGCAGTTCCGCCATGCCGCACAAGCGCAACCCGATCACCATGGAGAAGGTCTGCGGCCTGTCGCGCGTCGTGAAGTCCAACGCCCAGGTCGCCTTCGACAACGTCGCCCTGTGGCACGAGCGCGATATTTCTCACTCCTCTGCCGAGCGTGTCGCCCAGGCCGATAGTTTCATCGCGCTTGACCACATGTTCCAGTGCCTCATCCGCGTTATCGACGGCTTGCAGCTGTATCCGGCTCGCATGATGGCCAACCTCAACAAGACCCGCGGCCTTATCTTCTCCTCCAAGGTGCTGTTGGCCCTCGTCGACACTGGTATCACCCGTGAGGACGCCTACGCTATCGTGCAGGAAAACGCCATGGCCACCTGGCACGAAGTGCAGGATTGTGTCTCCGGTCCCACCTTTAAGGAGCGTCTCGAGGCCGATCCGCGCTGCACCGTCAGCCAGGAGAAGCTCGACGAGATCTTTGATCCGTGGGACTTCCTCACCCGCATCGACACGGTCTTCGATCGCCTGGAGCAGTTGAGCTTCGAGTAGGGTTGACCTAATTCGACCGCTTGCGGATGCATTTCAATCTTTGGCGCCTTGCCCATTTTGGGTGAGGCGCTTTTTTATTGCCGCATCAGCCCCGGGTATACAATGAAATCCGACTGCTGTTTCGATGAAGGGAGGCGCGTGCCCGGACGCACCAAGCGAGCCGCCATCGTCTCGTTTACGCTCATGCTCCTTGTTGCCGCCTGTGCGGGCGCCCTGACGTATACCGTTCGAAGCAGTTCTTCCTCCTCGAATGAAGCCGACAAAAATCTCCCGGTACTCAAAATCGGCGTTACGGATAACGACCCCTATGTGTATGTCGATACCACGGGCGATTACGCCGGTATCGATATCGACATCGCCCGCGAGGCCTGCAAGCGTGCGGGGATTAAGCCACAGTTTGTCGATATTGACTGGAACGATCGCGACCGGCTGCTCAAAAACGGTGATATCGATTGCCTGTGGTGTGATTATTCTCCTTGTTATCGCGAGGATAAGTATTACTGGACCGAGCCGTATCTAACCGTGACGGTCTCGGTTGTCGCCAAGAAAACGAGTGGCATCAAGTCCTTGGCGCATCTCGATGGAAGCAAGACCATCGCGGTGATTGCGGGCTCGTTGAGCGAACGCCGATTGCTCGCAGGGGATCTGGAAATCTCGCCGGACGTGCAAATCAAATCGTATGGTTCTGCCGAGCTCTGCAAAGCCGCCCTTGCCAAAGGGTATGTCGACTGTTGGATGGCGGACGTTCAGCCGCTTGACCGACTTGTCGCCCAGTATCCCGGCCTTTACCGCGTGTTCGCCGACAACATTATGACGGTCGATTTGGGCGTCGCGTTTGATGACAGCTATGAAGGACCGATCGTAAAGGATCTCAATACTGCATTGTTTGCCATGGATCGAGATGGCACGATTGACCGTATTGTGGGCAATTACAAGACAGGAGCGACGACAGGCGGGCAAGGAGCAAATCATGACAAATGATGAGCACCGCTTGCGTCGAAAGACTCTGACCGTCATAGCTATCGGCGTTATTGTCAGCGCTGTCTTGTTAGGCTTGTTGTATACGGTTGGAACCCATTGCTGCCTCGAAAAAACGCTTGGGTTTGGCCAAGAAACCATGGTGTTTTTGGAAAACGCTTGCGAAAAATATGACCGCTACGAACAGGGGAGAAAAGCCGAGGAGACGCACGATTTGCTCGCCGCGGTCGAATCGTTTGCGACGTTCCTGTCCTCTGATCGCGTTGAGGTTAACAACGACCTTATCGAGCAATTTGTCCATGCCGAGAACCTTTCGGGGTTGATGGTCATGGACTCCGATGGCCATATGGCTGCCCACTACGACATCGATGGTCGCGATCCGCTCATGTTGTGGCGAGAGGAGCTGGCCTGTTCGCCGGTCGCATCGATGTATCAAGGTTCCAAAGTGACCTACTCAACTGTCGTTGAGCGCCGTGGTGTCGTTTTTGCCGTCTGTGCTGTCCCGTATGGCGACGGCGTTGCCCTGGCATACCGCTCATTTGTTCCCGATACGGCGGACGACTATTCATATGCCATAGCCGACGTGCTTTCGAACAGCACCTTCCACCAGGGCCCCACGGTGCTTGTTATGGAGGATGCGGAGATTGTCTCATCCAACAGTGCCGATGCTGACGTGTCGCTCGCCCGACTCCTCACCAGTGCAGGGGTTGAGTGGAAAGACGACGGCCTGACGCCCATCGAATATCGAGGAGACAAATGGTACGCCGTGCGTGCGGCATATAAGGACTACCGCCTGTTTGCGCTATATCCCAAATCTGAGGTCATGTCTGACAGGATTTCATTTGTCGCCGTCGGCGTCTTGGTATGCCTTGCGTTTTGGGTCGTGGTACTGTTGGCTCGAAATATCGTTGACCACCGCAATTTGGTCGAAAAGGATAAACAGCTCGGCATTATCAATGCCATAAGCGCCATCTACGATTCGACCTTCCTGTTGCATCTCGACACCCTCGAGATCGAGGGGATCAATATGTCGCCGGCGATAGCGAAGATATTTGCCGAGCATAGCGAGGCATATGACTTTATGGACACGGTCTGCCGGGATATCGTGAGCCCCGAAAGCCGCGACGCGGTTGTGGAACTCGTAGATATAAGTACGCTTCGTGAACGTATGGAGGGCGTACCGTACTTGGCTGCCGAGGTGCGAGATTGTCGAGGCGCTTGGTACTCGCTACAGGTTGTCCCCCAGCATCGCGATGAGCAAGGCCGGCTGGAGTCGGTTGTCGTGGCGACGCACAACATATCGATGGTCAAGCATGCCGAGGAGCTGTCATACCAAGATAAACTGACGGGGCTTCGCAACCGCAACTATCTTGAATCGCGCGGAGATAGCCTGGTAAACGAGGGCTTGCCAGTGAGCGTGATTATGGTGGACTGCAATTATCTCAAGCGGACCAACGACATCTATGGTCACGAGATGGGGGATGAACTGCTGCGACGGACGGCGTCCGTGCTGCGACGGGTGGCTGGTGCGGATTACCTGCCGATGCGCGTTGGCGGCGACGAGTTTTTGCTGGTCTGCCCCCATACTGACAACGAGTCTGCGCTTGGGCTGGAACAGGATCTTCGTCTCGGTCTTGCCGCGGTAAGCGATGAGGCCCTGACGGTCAGCGCATCGATTGGCGTGGCGACCGTCGAGACGGCTGGAAATACGCTGGCCGATGTATATCGCGTCGCCGACCACAATATGTATCGGGAGAAGCGCATGGTTCACGTACAGGGTGCGGACTGCTAATCTTGCCCCCACTAGTCCAAGCATCGTAGGATGTTGAATCGGTGCTTGCGATAATAAGTCGGTCCAGGCGGGGATAATAGACGTCTGAAATTTCTTTCTGAGAGGGGATCTCAATGATTAGTTTTGACTACAAGCCTCAGGGTGTATGCGCTCGCAATATCCACCTCAATCTTTCCGATGACGGCAGCAAAGTGCTAGGCGTGGAGTTTACCGGCGGCTGCGATGGCAACCTCAAGGCCATCTCCAGGCTGGTCGAGGGCGCTCCCGCCGACCGCGTGATCGAGGTTCTCGCCGGTAATACCTGCGGTATGAAAAAGACCTCTTGCGCCGATCAGCTTACGCGCGCTATCGAGGCCGC
>USBA01000043.1 GCA_900552735.1 uncultured Collinsella sp.
TGCGGAAACCTCGGAACCGGCCTGGGTGAAGCGGAAGATGTTGTCGATGAACAGCAGAACGTCCTGGCCACGATCGCGGAAATACTCAGCAGTGGTAAGGCCGGCCAGACCGATGCGCAGACGCGCTCCGGGCGGCTCGTTCATCTGACCATAGACCAAGCAGGTCTTGTCGATAACGCCAGACTCGCTCATCTCGAGGAACAGGTCGGTGCCCTCGCGGGTACGCTCGCCGACGCCGGTGAACACCGAGGTGCCGCCGAGCTCCTGGGCGAGGTTGTTGATGAGCTCCTGAATCAGAACGGTCTTGCCGACGCCGGCGCCGCCGAACAGGCCTGTCTTGCCGCCACGGATGTAGGGCTCAAGCAGGTCGACGGCCTTGATGCCGGTCTCGAAGATCTCGGTCTTGGTGGTGAGCTCGTCAAAACGAGGTGCCGCATGGTGGATGGGATAGAACTCCTCCACCTCGGGCATAGGCTTGCCGTCGACGGGCTTGCCCATGACGTTCCAAATGCGGCCGAGTGTCTTGGGGCCAACGGGCATCTTCATGGGCTCACCGGTATCGGTGGCAATGAGACCACGCTGCAGACCGTCGGTCGAGGACATGGCGACCGTGCGGACGACGCCGCCCGGAAGCTGGCTCTCAACCTCGAGGATCGTGCTCAGGTGACCGATCGGGGTCTCGGCCTCGACCGTGAGCGCGTTGTAGATCGGGGGCACCGCACCGTCAAACTTGACGTCGACGACAGGGCCGATGATTCGCACGATGCGACCATCACCGGCAGTCGTCTTCTTGGTGGCTTCCTCGACCGCAAGCTTTACGGTGTTATTAGCCATTACTGTTCCTCCAATGCTGAGGCTCCGCCGACGATCTCGTTAATCTCGGTCGTGATCGAAGCCTGGCGCACGCGACTATACGTGCGGGTAAGGGTCGAGATGATCGCGGTGGCGTTTTCCGTCGCGGAGTGCATGGCCTTGCGGCGTGCACCCTGCTCAGCAGCCGCCGAATCGATCAGGGCCTGGTAGATGACCGTCAGGATATAAGACGGCACAAGCTTGCCGAGAACATGCTCGGGAGAGGGCACGAACTCGAACGTGGACGAGATGCGCTTAGGGGCGTCGGTCTCGTTCTTACGCGGACCGTGGGCCATAGCGATCATCTCGGGGTCGAGCGGCAACAGATGCTCGACGCGAAGCTCCTGATCCACGCGGTTCTTAGCGTGGTGGTAGACAAGCTCGACACGGTCAAGCTCACCGACACGATACGCATCGCAGATATGAGAGGAGATCATGCGGGCCTGATTGAAATCGGGCTCGGAGGAATTGCCCTCAAAGTGCATGACGACGTTTGCACGGTCGCGGAAATACGTGGCCGGCTTGCGCCCACACGCGATGATCTCGCACTCGATGCCGTCGTTCGCCCAAGAAGCGGCGAGCTTTTCGGCCGTGCGCTCCACCGTCGTATTGAAACCGCCGGCAAGGCCGCGGTCCGAGGCAATAACGACAATCAGGCCATGCTTGACGCTCTCATGCTTCTGCAGCATGGGATCGGTGCCCGAGCAGGAGGCGTCACCGGCGACCGTCAACATGACGTCGGTCAGCGCCTCCTTATAAGGCTCGGCCTGCTTGGAGCGATCGAGGGCACGACGGATCTTGGCCGTAGAGACCATCTCCATCGTGCGCGTGATCTGCTTGGTCGTGGTAACCGAGGAGATTCGCTTCTTAATGTCGCGAAGGTTGGCCATAGGGCTTAGTTCTCCTCTGATCCAGTCGTATCGGCATGGTGCTTGGCCATGAACTGCTGCTTGAAGTCACCGATAACGCGCAGAAGCTCAGCCTTGGTGTCATCGTCGATCTTCTTGGCGCGAACCTTGTCGAGCAGCGAGCCAAAGCCGTTGTCCAGGTACTCGATAAGCTCAGCGCGGAAAGGCAGCACGTCGGCGATCTCCAGGTCGTCCAGGAAGCCCTCGTTGCCTGCAAACAGAACTGCAATCTGCTCGCCAACCTCAAACGGCTTGTAGCGCGGCTGCTTAAGGAGCTCAGTCATGCGAGCGCCGTGGGTAAGCTGCTTTTGCGTGGCCTCGTCGAGGTCGGAGCCGAACTGCGTAAAGCCGGCGAGCTCCTGGTACGAAGCGAGGTCCAGACGAAGGTTGCCGGCAACCTGCTTCATGGCCTTGGTCTGAGCGTCGCCACCGACGCGGGACACGGAGATGCCCACGTCGACTGCCGGGCGCTGACCCTGGAAGAAGAGCTCGGACTGCAGGTAGATCTGACCATCGGTAATGGAAATGACGTTGGTCGGAATGTAGGCCGAGACGTCGCCGTCCTGGGTCTCGATGATCGGCAGTGCCGTCATGGAGCCGTAACCGTTCTTCTTGGACATCTTGACGGCACGCTCGAGCAGACGAGAGTGCAGGTAGAAGATGTCGCCAGGATAGGCCTCGCGTCCGGGCGGACGATGCAGCGTCAGCGACATCTGACGGTAGGCCACAGCCTGCTTGGACAGGTCGTCGTAGATGACGAGCACGTGGCCGCCGGGGTTGGTCTCGCTGGCGGGCTTGCCGTCCTCGCCGTTGTACATGAAGAACTCGCCGATAGCGGCACCGGCCATAGGCGCGATGTACTGCATAGGGGCGGAATCGGCAGCGGTGGCCGAAACGATAATGGTGTAGTCGAGCGCACCGTGCTGAGCGAGGGTCTCGCGGATGTTGGCAACCGTGGAAGCCTTCTGGCCGATGGCGACATAGATGCAGACCATGCCCTTGCCGCGCTGATTGAGGATAGCGTCGATGGCAATGGCGGTCTTACCGGTCTTACGGTCGCCGATGATAAGCTCGCGCTGGCCGCGGCCGATAGGCACCATGGAGTCGATGGCGAGCAGACCGGTCTGAACCGGCTCGCACACCGGGGTACGGTCGATGACGCCGGGGGCCTTGAACTCGATAGGGCGGCGGTGCGTGGCGACAATGTCACCCAAACCGTCGATGGGCTGGCCGAGCGGATTGACGACGCGGCCGAGCATGGCACGGCTCACGGGGATATCCATAATGCGGCCAGTGGTGCGGCACTCGTCGCCTTCCTTGATGGAGTCGACGGCACCAAACAGAACGGCGCCGACCTCGTCACGGTCAAGGTTCTGGGCAAGGCCGAAGACGGTCTCACCGGTATCGGAGCTCTTGAACTCCAGAAGCTCGCCTGCCATGGCGCTCTTGAGGCCGGTGACGCGCGCGATGCCGTCGCCTACCTCGTCGACCGTTGAAACCTCATGCGTATCGACCGTCGCGGAGAGGCTCGTGAGCTGCTCCTGCAGTTTCTTGGCGATATCCTGGGCATTGAGGGTTTCGGACATTAGGCTTCACCTCCGTACGAATTAGCAGAGTTTGCGAGGGTCTCCTGCGCGACGCGCAGCTGCGTCTTGACGGAAATGTCACGACGCTCGCCGCGGGCCTCGAGCACCAGGCCGCCCACGATAGACGGGTCGACCTGCTCGATAAGGAATACCTTGCGACCGAAGTCCTGCTCGCATTTCTTAGTGATGGTTTGACGCAGCTCGTCGTCGAGCGGGATCGCCGTGGTGACGGTCACGCCCACTACATCCTCGTCTTCCTCGGCAACATACTTAAAGGCAGCTGCCACCTTGGGAAGAAGGTCGAGCTGGTCGCGCTTGGACATGGTGTCGAGCACGGCGATGATCTCGGGGCTGGCAGAAGCCAAGCGTTCGATCATCTCGAGGTCCTCGAACACATGGTTCTCGGCCTTAGCGGCTTCCAGAAGGGAGCGCGCGTATGTCTCGAGCACCTTGTCCTGATAGCGGCTAGTCGGCATTCAGGCTACCTGCTTCCTGGATGTAGCGCTCGATGAGCTTCTTCTGCCCGGCCTCGTCCTCGAGTGCCTCGCCCACGATCTTGGTGGCGACGGCAACGGACAGGTCGGCGATGGAGCTCGCGGCACCGGCGTAGATGGACTTGCGCTCGTCCTCGACGGTCGTATGGGCCTTGGCGATGATCTCCTCGGCCTCCTTGTGAGCAGCCTCGATGATACGGGCACGCTCGGACTCGGCGTCCTTACGGGCCTCGAGAACGATGTCGGCAGCCTGACGACGGGCGTCGGTGACGATCGAGTCGGACTCAGCGCGCTTGGCGATAGCCTCCTGCTTGGTCTTCTCGGCCTCGTCGAGGCTCTCCTCGATCTTCTTGCCGCGCTCCTCCATGGTTTTCATGATGCCCGGCAGGGCGACCTTGGCCAGCACGATCCAGATAATCAGGAAGGCGATAAGCGCCGGGATGAACTCCGCCATCTTAGGGATGAGGATGTCCGCACCGGCGGCGCCGTCCTCGGCGAACGCGGAAACCGGCATGAGCAGCGCGGCCGCGGACGCGGAGAGTGCGATCGCGCTCTTCTGGGATGAAAGATTCATACTTGACGCTCCGTGCTATTTAACGATCAGCGCGACAACGAAGCCGATCAGAGCCAGAGCCTCGCCGAAAGCGGAGCCCATGATGAAGACGGTGAACACGCGGCCCTGGACCTCAGGCTGACGGGCCATAGCACCCGTAGCACCCAGAGCAGACAGGCCGATAGCAAGACCAGCGCCGATAACACCGAGACCGTAACCGATAACTCCCACGATTCCTCCTTTGTCGTGCGTGTCTTATTTCACGCAGGATAACCTTTTTATAACTGCCGGGCTCCATGGGTACGGGCACCGGCGGTTTAACGAATTGCCTTACCTTTAAGGCGCGAACGGAAGACTACTCCTCCTCCGCGACCTCCTCTGCCTCGGAGACATACACGGCGGTAAGGACCGTGAAGACGTAAGCCTGGATGGCGCCGACCACAAGCTCGATCGCATAGATCAGGATGAGAATGGCAAGCCAGGCCAGCGAAGGCAGGGCGCCGACGGCGTGGGCCGCGGAAACCTGCTGAAGCAGCGGCTGCATGAACATGCTCGCCATGATGGCGAACGAGCCCATGACCACGTGTCCTGCGAACATGTTGCAGAACAGACGGACGGCGAGCGTGATGAGGCGCAGGAAGGTCGAGAAAAGCTCGACGACCCACACGAGCACGTTCATCGGGAAGCTCACGCCCTGCGGAGCGAGGCTCTTGATGTAGCCGATCACGCCGTGAGCCTTGCATCCGTAATAGATGAAGTACACGAAGGCGAAGATGGCGAGCGCGGCGGTGGAGCCGATTGCGCCGGTGCCGGGCTTCATTCCCGGAATCAGGCCGATCATGTTGTTGATCAGGATGAACAGGAAAAGCGAGCACAGGAACGGGAAGTGCTTCTTCCAGTTCTCACCCACGACACCCTTGCCGATATCGTTCTCGACGTACTCGATGATGTACTCGAAACCGTTGACGAAGAAGCCCTTGGGAACCAAAGTCTGCTTCTTCTTGAACACGGCCAGGACGATCAGGAGCACGATCGTGGAGACGATCAGCCAAAACGAGTACTGCGTGATGCCGCAGCTCAGATCGCCCACGACAGGGGTGGAGCTGAACTCGCTGACCAGATGATTAATCTCATCAGGCAGCTTTTCAAAAATTTCCACGACTTACCTTTCGACCTCATGAGGATCTCGCAGCGCCTTGGCGACGCGAACCGCGCAGGCGGCCATAAAGGCCACGAAGCCGATCGCCTCGCCCAGGAGGAACATGCGAAATGCCTCTCCGAACAACACAAACACAACCAAGGTAAAGACAAGCAACGCGATTGCCGAGACCGCCAGACTCACCATGCCCTTGAGCATGTCCGCATTCTGTTTATCGTCAAGAACCGGCTTGAGCGTAAAAACAAAGGGAAGGAAGGCAATTGCGCCCGCGATGGCGCCTGCAACGATAGCGAGCAGATCGGCTATCTGAAACACTGGCTTCCTCGCTTTCCTTTTTTAACGCTTCCCAGAACAGTTCCCGCCAAACATTGGTGACTATTGTACGAGCCAATCGCTAAAGTACAACCGAAAAAGCATCGGTTAATACGCACCTGTTCGTTTTCTTAAGACCTTCTTTATGCCGCAGGTAGGTAATACGTTTTTCTCGAACCCCTCTAGGCTAAACGTCCGTTAACAGGAGTGCGCGTGGACGTCTTTTGCTCGCCCGCGCGCACCATTTCTTCGTATTTGTGACCGTAGCCGACAAGGCCCGACAACTAGAGCGTGCCGTAGATGCGGTCGCCGGCGTCGCCCAGGCCGGGAACGATGTAGGCGGCCTCGTTGAGATGGTCATCGATGGCGCACGTATAAATATGTACGTCAGGATCCTTCTCGGTCAGCGACTTGAGGCCCTCGGGCGCGGCGACGATGCACAGCATGCGGATGTCCTTGACACCGCGCTCGCGCAGGTAGCTGATAGCCATCTCGGCCGAACCGCCCGTGGCGAGCATGGGGTCGACAACCAGGCAGATACGCTGGTCGATATCCTTGGGCATCTTGCAGTAATACTCGTGCGGCTCGTGGGTGACCTCGTCGCGCTCCATGCCGATGTGGCCCACGCGAGCGGAGGGCACCAGGTCGAGGATACCGTCGACCATGCCAAGGCCCGCACGCAGGATGGGCACGATGGCGAGTTTCTTGCCGGCAAGCTGTTTGAACGTGGCGGTAGTGATGGGGGTCTCGACCTCGACGTCTTCCATAGGCAGGTCGCGCATGGCCTCGTAGCCGTCAAAAAGCGCGAGTTCGCGCACGAGCTGACGGAACTGGTTGGTGCCGGTGTTTTTGTCGCGCAGGATCGACAGCTTGTGCTGGACGAGCGGATGATCGACAAGCGTCACACGGGACGCATCGTAGGTGACGGTCATGGGTTGATTGCCCCTTTCGTTGCAGCCGCAAAACGGCCTTGCTGACAAGGCGCGCAGCAATGTTGCCGCCGCACGCCATGCATAAGTTTAGCGGTTTGTTGTATCGAGCAGCCCATCGCAGCCCTACTGTGCCGTACTGAGCGAGCGCTTGACTGCATCACGCCAGCCCGCAAGGTTTTGCTCGCGACGCTCGGCGGACATATGGGGAAGGAAGGTCCTAACGATCTGGGCATTTTGCTCCAGCTCTTCAAGGTCTTCCCAATAGCCGACGGCAAGACCCGCCAAGTACGCGGCACCGATTGCCGTGGTCTCCACCGTCTCGCATTGCAGCACGGGGATATCCAGCAGGTCGGCCTGGAATTGCATGATGAACTCGTTGCGCGAGGCACCGCCATCGACAGACAGGCGCTCAATCGAAAGCCCCACGTCCTGCTCCATGGCGCGCAGCACGTCGTAGCTCTGATATGCCATGGATTCGCAGGCGGCACGTACGATGGTCGCACGGCTCGAGGCGCCGGTCAGACCGCACACGATACCGCGGGCATGCGGGTCCCACCAGGGAGCACCCAAACCTGCAAAGGCGGGAACGAAGTAGCAGCCCTCGTTGTCGCTAATCGAAGCGGCGAGTTGTGCCGACTCGCTCACGCTCGAGATGATGCCCATGTTGTTGCGAAGCCAGTTCATCGTTGAACCGGCGGCAAAAATAGAGCCCTCGAGCGCATAGCTGATCTTGCCGTCCGCAGCGATACCGATGGTGGAGACCAGGCCATTCTTGGATTCGACGATCTCGTCACCGGTGTTCATGAGCATAAAGCAGCCCGTGCCATAGGTGTTTTTGGTCTGGCCGGGATAGAAGCAGCAGTGGCCGAACAGCGATGCCTGCTGGTCGCCCGCCACGCCCATGATGGGCGGCATGTTGGTCATGATGTCGCTCGCGACGCGGCCGTAGTCGCCCGAGCTCCAGCGAACCTCGGGCATCATGGAACGTGGAACGTCAAAGAGCGCCAGCAGGTCGTCGTCCCAATCGAGCGTATGGATATTAAAGAGTGCCGTGCGGCTGGCATTGGTGTAGTCGGTGGCAAAGACCTGGCCGCCGGTGAGGTTGTAGATGAGCCAGGTGTCGATGGTGCCAAACATGAGGTCGCCCGCCGCCGCGCTCTCGCGTGCGCCGTCGACGTTGTCGAGAATCCACTGCACCTTGGAGGCCGAGAAATACGGGTCAAGCGTAAGTCCCGTGCGGGAGCGCACCAGCTCCTCGCAACCCTGTTCAACCAACGCGTCGATCGCCGGCGCGGTACGACGGCACTGCCAGACGATGGCGTTATAGATGGGCTGGCCGCTCACGCGGTCCCAGACCACCGTGGTCTCGCGCTGGTTGGAGATGCCGATGGCGGCGATGCGATCGGAATGGATGCCGCTCTTAAACTGAACCTCCATCATCACGCCGATCTGGCTGGCAAGCACCTCCGTGGGATCCTGCTCCACCCAGCCGGGGCGCGGGAAGCTGGTTTTGACGCTACGACGTGCCTGCGCGACGATGCATCCGTACTCGTCGACGATGGTCGCAAGTACCGAGGTGGTGCCGCAGTCGAGCGCCATGATGTAGGAACCGCCAAAGTTAAACGAGGCATCTTCCATGCCCAGGCTGCCCAGATTCAACGACATCGCTTACACCCTTCTATTGCATCGGGTCGGACAGGACCCGCTCGATCTCTGATGCGGGAAGTGCGCCTTGGCGCAGGATCTGGAGCCCGCCATGCTTAAACGTCACGATGGTCGAGGCGTCGCGACACGGGGTCTCACCGGCGTCGACGGCAACATCGACCCCCTCCAGGATGCGACCCTCGACGGCGGCAAAGCTTGCCGGCGAAGGCGCGCCGTGCGTGTTGGCGCTCGTGCAGGCAAGGGGACTGCCGCAGGCGCGGATGAGCGCTTGGACCACGGGAGAGGCCGAAGCGCGCAGGGCCACGGTGTCGTCGGCAGCGCGCATAAAGGTCGGCACGCAGGGGGCTGCCTTGACCACGATAGTCAGGGCTCCCGGCCAGCATCGTCGCGCGAGTACGCGGGCATCTTCCGGGATATCCACGCCATAGCGGTCGAGTGCTTCGACGCCATCGACCAGCCAAGCGACGGTTTGCGTGAGCTCACGTTGCTTGAGAGTGAAGATACGGCGATAGCCGGTGCCGAGCGCAGGAACTGCGGCGCCATTGACGGCAGCCTGCGGATCGCGCGGCCACGATGGGAATTCGCTTGTATCTTGGGGCACGGCGTCCGAGAAGGCGTTGACTGCCACGGCGACACCGTAGACGGTCTCGGTCGGAATCAAGGCCAGGCCGCCGCGGCCGAGCACCTCGGCCGTGCGCTCGACGGCAAGCCGATGCGGCTCGCGCGTTCCCTCGTATACCCGATAGACCGTCTGCATGCGTATGCCAGCCCCTTACGCTCCGGTGCAAGTTTGTTTACTGTGGGGCATTCTCGCACGAAACATTCAACCTATTTGCCCAGAGCGCATGTTGGTTTGGTGAGCGGCTCTAGTAGTCGGTGAAAGTGAGGGGGTTATTGGAAGGCTACAGACTTCTTTGGTCTTCCGGCGTGACGTTCTTGGGCGGCGTAGCGCTCGATGCTGTCTATTGTTATCATCCGACGGCCATCGACGAGTTCAACATCGAGCTTTCCGGCTTTGACCAGCGCGGTAATCCGCGGAGCGGAGACTTTGAGGTCCAGCGCCGCGTCTTTAAATGTTCGGCACGCCGCTTCCCGAGCGTCCTCGTAGTCGATTTCGACTGAAAGGGCCACGACCTCGGCCGAACGTTCGTACCCTGCCGGAGTCAAACCGTTGTTGAGGTCGTCGGCCAAAAACGCCATCAGCGCCTCGGTGGCATGGGCAATCGCTTCTTCGCGCGTATCGCCATCGGCAAAAGCGCCGGGAATCTGCGGGAAGCTGGCGCAGTACCCGTCGTCTTCTTTTATGAGAACGCAGTCATAGGTAAATCGCTGCCTCATTTTGCCTCCAACTACCATCCAGCTTGGCGACGAATACTTGCCCATGTGCCCTTCTTTGGTCGATCGCCACCAGAGCCGTTCACGGTGACAACACGGTCGCCAGAAACATACTTAGCATGACTACCGACTTGCGCGACCTTCACGAATCCATCGTGCTTGAGTAGGGCAATGATTTCCCGAAAGGTAGGAGGTTGCATGGGCCGACCTCTTTCAGCCGTCCTAATTATAAACTAGTTTATAATTTTTGCTAACCAGTTAATAAATATTACTGGCGCTGTTTGGGCTCGGTGACGATGGCTCGGACGATGCGGGGGCGATCGGTGAGGTCGCGGACGATGCGCACGTCCGAGAGACCCGCCTGGCGACAGAGCTCGGCGGCGGCGTCGAGGGCACCCTCGTAGAGCTCGCAGGCAAACAGGCCGCCGGCGCGCAGCTTGTAAGGCGCCGCATTGAGCAGGCGGCGGAAGATATCGAGGCCGTCGGCGCCGCCCTCAAGCGCCAGGTCGGGCTCGAAGTCCTTGACCTCGTGCGGCAGTGAGCGCATGACGTCGGTCGGAATGTAGGGCGGATTGGAGACAAGCACATCAAAGGTGCCCCACTCTTCGCGGGGAATGGAACTCACCAGGTTGGTGAGGCTAAAGGCGACCTCATCGGATGTGAGACCGAGCGCGTCGCGGTTTTTGGTGGCCAGATCGATAGCGCGCGGCTCGATATCGGTGGCGGTGCAGGTAACGTGGCCGCGGCGCTCCCAGGCAAGGGAGAGCGAGATGCAGCCCGTGCCGCAGCCGACCTCGAGAACGCGGGCGATGCGGGGCTCGGCTGGGGCAGGCGAAGCGGCATCCTGAGCTGAAGCCGTCTCCTGGTCGGCACCCTCGATGGCGATGCCGTATTCGTCGAGCTCGGACTCGGCGGCTTCCGCGACTTCGGCTTCTGCTGCCTGCGCGGCGGCCTCCTCGGCCTCGCGGTCGGCCAGCTCCTCGGCATAGGCACGGCTGCCGAGCACGTCGCTACCCAGCGCAGCCTCATCGGCGGCCGTCAGGTTGGCGGCACGGCGCTCGGCGGTCGCGCGTTCGTCTGCCAGCGCGGCCTCAGCCTTGCGTGCCTCCTCGACCTCATCGTTCCAAGGCAGCTCAACACGCTGACGGGCAGCAGCCTCGGGGCTCAGCACCTCGGCATCCAGATAATTGAGGACTTCCTCGACGAGCATCTCGGTCTCGGGACGCGGAATGAGTACGCCGGGGGCGCACGCGACGTCGATCATGCGGAACTGCGTGCTGCCGGTGATGTACTGCAGCGGCTCGCCCTTGGCGCGGCGGACGACCGCCGCGTGCATGGTCTCGAGCTGCGCCGCATCGAGCGTCTCGTCCATACGCATATATAAGTCGATGCGCGCCAGACCCGTGGCAGCGCAGAGCAGCCACTCGGCAGAAAGTCGGGGGTGTTCCTCGCCGCGCTCGGCCAGGTACTCCTTGGTCCACTCGAGACAACGCTTGATGGTCCAGATCTCGTTTGCCATGGGGTCCTCCCCTCTTAAGCGCCGGGCGGCGCGCGAATGTCGGAGCAGATTGTAAGCGAGGCCAGCGCTTGGCAAGGGACGATTGAAGGCGATTATCGAGAATCAGCCCAGATTTTTGCTTGGAGCCCACCTGAAGTGTTCATTCGTCGACGTCTAAATCTGCATCCGTCAAGCTTTTGGCAAGGTTGCCCCAAAACTAACCAATATCTAACCAAACGCTTGCCACATCGCTTGACGCGCGACGCGTCAAAAATCGCCCCACGACTTCTTGGACGATTTTTCGAGCAATATTTCCAATAGCAGATGCACACCGTTAATTGCTTTAAGCAGGTAGACAGTTTAACGGCCATCAAAGCCGATCGAACAACATCTCAAAGCAATAAGCCCAACCAAGCCGTTTAAGAACGTCCCCAATGACCACCTCTAAGGCGCCGCAGGTTGAGCATACCGCATCCAGAACAAGGCAACGCCGCAGGTAGAGGACGGACAGCGAGCGGGTCGCATTTGAGACAAGGTGACGTGAAACGAAAGGGCGCTGACCTTCTGGTCGCGCCCTTGAAGTTGAACGTCAGATTGTCCAAATGCGGCCCGCGCAGCGTCGGCTGGTCCGCCGTTCGGTAGAACGGCGGAACCGTCCGGTCATGCCTTGCCGTTTGAATGACAAAATGTCGCTCTGGGCGGCGCGC
>USBA01000044.1 GCA_900552735.1 uncultured Collinsella sp.
CGCCCGGCAGACCCTCGCGAACCTGGGTGAGGTAGTACACACCGATGATCATGTCCTGCGAAGGGATGTTGACCGGCTTGCCGGATGCCGGCGAGCGCAGGTTGTTCGCAGAGAGCATGAGCACGCGAGCCTCGGCCTGAGCCTGGCTGGACAGCGGCACGTGGACAGACATCTGGTCGCCGTCGAAGTCGGCGTTGAAGGGCGAGCAGACCAGCGGGTGCAGGTGGATAGCCTTGCCCTCGACCAGCACCGGCTCAAAGGCCTGGATGGACAGACGGTGCAGGGTCGGTGCACGGTTGAGCAGCACGACGCGGCCGTCGATGACCTCTTCGAGGATATCCCACACAAAGGTGGCACCGCGGTCGATAGCGCGCTTGGCGCCCTTGATGTTCTCGACCTTGCCAAGCTCGACCAGGCGCTTCATGACGAAGGGCTTGAAGAGCTCCAGCGCCATGGTCTTGGGCAGACCGCACTGGTGCAGCAGCAGCTTGGGGTCGGTAACGATTACCGAACGGCCGGAGTAGTCGACACGCTTGCCCAGCAGGTTCTGACGGAAACGACCCTGCTTGCCCTTGAGGGCCTCGGCGAGCGACTTGAGCGGGCGACCGCCACGGCCAGAGACCGGGCGACCACGACGGCCGTTGTCGAACAGGGCGTCCACGGACTCCTGGAGCATGCGCTTCTCGTTGTTCACGATGATCGCAGGGGCGTCCAGGTCGAGCAGGCGCTTGAGTCGGTTGTTACGGTTGATCACGCGACGGTACAGGTCGTTGAGGTCGGATGCGGCGAAGCGGCCACCGTCGAGCTGGACCATCGGGCGCAAATCGGGCGGAATGACAGGAATGACGTCCAGAATCATGTTCGCGGGGCTGTTGCCGCCCTTCAGGAAGGCGTCAACGACCTCGAGGCGCTTAACGGCCTTCTCGCGCTTCTGCTTCTGGGAGTCCTCGTCGGCGATGATGGCCTTGAGCTTCTCGGCCTCGGAGGGGAGGTCGATGGCAGCGAGCAGGTCGCGGACGGCCTCGGCACCCATGCCACCCTTGAAGTACATGGAGTAGTAACGGGTCATCTCGCGGAACAGCGGCTCATCGGAAATGAGGTCGCGCTCGCTGAGCTTCATGAAGGCGTTGAAGGCGTCCGTGCGGAGCTGCTTCTCGTCCTTGCACTCTTCCTCGATGTCGACGATGCCGGAGGCGATCTCCTCGGGGGTCAGCGGCTCCTCGTCGGAGAACTCGTCAAAGTTCTCGGGGTCGCCCTGCTCCTTGAGGGACTCGATCTGGCGGGCGCACTCGGCATCGATCTCTTCCAGATCGGCGGCGAGCTCCTCGCGCAGGTCGTCGGCGTCGGCCTCGCGAGCCTCGTAGTCGACCTCGGTGATGATGTAGCTGGCAAAGTACAGAACCTTCTCGAGGTCCTTGGACTTGATGTCGAGCATACGGCTCATCGGGAAGCTCGTGGGGCTCTTGAAGTACCAGATGTGGGACACGGGAGCGGCGAGCTCGATGTGGCCCATGCGGTCGCGACGCACCTTGGCCGAGGTGACCTCGACGCCGCAGCGCTCGCAGACGATGCCCTTAAAGCGGATGCCCTTGTACTTGCCGCAGGAGCACTCCCAGTCCTTGGCGGGACCGAAAATCTTCTCGCAGAACAGGCCGTCCTTCTCGGGCTTGAGGGTACGGTAATTGATGGTCTCCGGCTTCTTGACCTCACCGTGCGACCAGGAACGGATCTGGTCGGCGGAGGCAAGGGAGATCTTTACCGAGTCAAAATCAGTAGCTTCGAAATCTGCCACAGTCAACTACTCCTTATCAGTGGTCGTGGCGGCGACAGCCTCGGGTGCCTCGGCGGTCTCGACATCCTCGGCCTCGACGTCGGTGTCAACGCCGGCGAGTGCAGCCAGGTCGTCGAGAGCAGAGGTCTCCTCGGCGGTCACAGGGGCGGAGGCGTCCTCGTCGGCATCGTGCATGGGCTCGATGTCCAGTGCGAGGGAGCGAATCTCCTTGACGAGAACCTTGAAGGACTCGGGGATACCCGGGACAGGAACGTTCTCGCCCTTGACGATGGACTCGTAGGTCTTGACGCGGCCCACGGTATCGTCGGACTTGACGGTCAGGATCTCCTGCAGGACGTTGGAAGCACCGTAAGCGTACAGTGCCCAAACTTCCATCTCGCCGAAGCGCTGGCCGCCGAACTGAGCCTTGCCGCCCAGAGGCTGCTGGGTAACCAGGCTGTAGGGGCCGGTCGAACGGGCGTGGATCTTGTCGTCGACCATGTGGCCGAGCTTGAGGATGTAGGACGTACCCACGGTAATGGGCTCGCGGAACTCCTCGCCGGTGCGGCCGTCAAACAGACGGGTCTTGCCGCGCTCGTCAAGCTGGGTGACGAACTCGGGGCGCATGTGATCGCCAAAGGCAGCGGTGGCCTTGTTGAGCATGTTCTTGTTGGCACGACGGATGACCTCGGCGATCTCGTCCTCCTTGGCGCCGTCGAAGACGGGCGTCGCGGTGAAGAACGGACCGGGGACGTACTTGTCGGAGTCGGCCTGCTCGGTATCCCAACCGCAGGCAGCGGCCCAGCCAAGGTGGCACTCGAGCAGCTGGCCGACGTTCATACGCGAAGGAACGCCCAGCGGGTTGAGGATAACGTCGATCGGGGTACCGTCAGCCATGTAGGGCATGTCCTCGACCGGCAGAACGTTACAAATAACACCCTTGTTGCCGTGGCGGCCGGCGATCTTATCGCCCTGCTGGATCTTACGACGCTGGGCGACGTAGACGCGCACCTGCTCGTTGACGCCGGGGGCCAGATCGTCGCCGTTCTCGCGGCTAAAGCGGACGACGTCGATGACGCGGCCGTAAGCGCCGTGGGGCACCTTAAGGGAGGTGTCGCGTACATCGTGGGCCTTGGCACCGAAGATGGCGCGCAGCAGGCGCTCCTCGGCGGTCAGAGCGCTCTCGCCCTTAGGCGTGACCTTGCCGACCAGGATGTCGCCAGGGCCGACCTCGGCGCCGATGCGGATGATGCCGTCCTCGTCGAGGTTGGCGAGCATGTCCTCGGAGAGGTTCGGGATCTCGCGGGTGATCTCCTCGGGGCCGAGCTTGGTGTCGCGGGCGTCAATCTCGTGACGGGTGATGTTGATGGTCGTCAGCAGGTCCTCGGCCACCAGGCGCTCGGACACGACGATACCGTCCTCGTAGTTAAAGCCTTCCCACGGCATGTATGCCACGGTGAGGTTCTGGCCCAGTGCGAGCTCGCCGTGATCGGTCGAGGGACCGTCGGCCAGAGGCTCGCCCTGCTCAACGGTGTCACCGACGCGCACGAGCGGACGGTGGTTGATGCAGGTGGACTGGTTGGAGCGCTGGTACTTGGCCAGGTGATACTCGTCCATGCCGCCGGCATGCTTGACGATGATCTTGGCGGCGTCGGCAAAGATGACCTCGCCGGCGTTCTTGGCCAGGGTGACCTCGCCGGAGTCCAGAGCGGCGCGACGCTCCATGCCGGTACCGACATAGGGAGCGGCGGGGTGAACCAGCGGCACGGCCTGACGCTGCATGTTAGCGCCCATCAGCGTACGCTTGGCGTCGTCGTGCTCCAGGAACGGGATCAGCGTGGCTGCGACGGAGAGCATCTGACGCGGCGAAACGTCCATGTAGTCGACGTCCTCGACGGGCACGTCGGCGGGAGCGCCGAAGGAGCCGTCGAAGTCGCGGGTACGGGCGATCACGGTGTGCGGACGGACGATCTTGCCCTCGGCATCGGTCGTGATGAACTCGTTGGTCTTGGGATCGAGCGGCGTGTTGGCCGGCGCGATGACGTGCTTCTCTTCCTCGTCAGCGGTCATCCAGTCGATCTGGTCGGTGGCAACGCCGTTCTCGACGCGACGGAACGGAGCCTCGATGAAGCCGTACTCGTTGACGCGGGCGTAGAGGGCGAGCGAGCCGATCAGGCCGATGTTGGGGCCTTCAGGGGTCTCGATGGGGCACATGCGGCTGTAGTGCGAGTTGTGGACGTCGCGGACGGCCGTCGGCACGTTGGTGCGGCGGCTGGAGCCAGACTTGTGGCCGGCAAGACCACCAGGGCCGAGTGCGGACAGACGGCGCTTGTGGGTCAGACCGGTCAGGGGGTTCGCCTGGTCCATGAACTGCGAAAGCTGCGAGGAACCGAAGAACTCCTTGATGGAGGCCACGATCGGGCGGATGTTGATGAGCGACTGCGGGGTGATCTCGTCGATGTCCTGGGAGCTCATGCGCTCGCGGACGACGCGCTCCATACGGCTCATGCCGATACGGAACTGGTTGGCGACGAGCTCGCCGACGGTACGGATGCGGCGGTTGCCGAAGTGGTCGATATCGTCGACCTTGAAGCCCTGCTCGCCGGCAGCGAGGGACAGGAGGTAGCGCAGCGTCGCGACGATATCCTCGTCGGTGAGCACCGTGACCTCTTCCTCGGTGGTGAGGTTGAGCTTCTTGTTGACCTTGTAACGACCGACGCGGGCCAGATCGTAGCGCTGCGGGTTAAAGAGCAGGCCCTCGAGCAAGCTGCGGGAAGCGTCCACGGTGGGAGGCTCGCCCGGGCGCAGGCGACGGTAGATCTCGATGAGGGCATCCTCGCGAGTGAGGGCGGTGTCGCGCTCCAAGGTGCGCTTGATCACATCGGAGTTGCCGAGCAGCTCGATGATGTCGTCGTTGGTAACGGCGATGCCAAGGGCGCGCAGGAACATCGTGGCGCTCTGCTTGCGCTTACGGTCGATGGAGACCATGAGCTGGTCGCGCTTGTCGACCTCGAACTCAAGCCAGGCACCGCGGGACGGGATGATCTGGGCCTTGTAGATCTGCTTGCCCGAATCCATCTCGGAGCTGTAGTACACGCCCGGGGAGCGGACGAGCTGCGAGACGACGATACGCTCGGTACCGTTGATGATGAAGGTGCCCTGATCGGTCATCATGGGGAAGTCGCCCATGAAGACGAGCTGCTCCTTGATCTCGCCGGTCTCCTTGTTGGTGAGACGGACGTCGGTCAGAAGCGGAGCCTGATAGGTCATATCCTTCTCGCGGCACTCCTCGACGGTGTGCGCGGGGTCGCCGAACTGATGCTCGCCGAAGGTAACCTCGAGAACATGGTTCTGGCTCTGGATGGGGCTGGATTCCTTGAACGCCTCACGAAGGCCCTCGTCCTTAAAACGCTCAAAGGATTCCCTTTGAACAGAGATAAGGTTGGGGAGCTCCATGGCCTCCGGGATTTTCCCGAAGCTGACGCGCTTGCGCTCAGTGGCAGTGTATGCGTAGGTCACCAGGTTTTTCCTCCTTCACGGAAATGCTCGGTGGGTTGGCGAGGCATAGCTTCGCCAGTTATCGCAACCTAATAGTTTATCAGGTACCGACCGTTGGGCAAGAAAAGCCTTGACGCGATTGAGTTTTTGGAGTAGCAAAGTTTTTCGACAGAAAACATGCAGGTAGATGGATATGCATCGAACACCTGTTCATATATTTTCTGTGAACAGAGGGCTGGCAATCGCAGCTCTTATAAAAAACGGGCGCGAACCGAAGTCCGCACCCGTAAATGTCGATGCCCGAAAGGCTTATTTGCGCATCAAACCGCCGCGCTCGTCGATGGCATCCCAGAAGGCGCCGGCAAAGCGAGGATCGCTTGCAGCCATGAGGGCGTTAGTGGCCATCCAGCCAGACGGGGTACCGGTATCGTAGCCCGACAGCGGGTCGATGACGACAGCGTACATGGCCTCGCGGTCGAGCGAGCGGGCCATGGCGTCGGTCAGCTGGATCTCGCCGCCCTTACCGGCCTGTTGATCGGCCAGCAGGTCCATGACCAGCGGACTCAGCAGATAACGGCCGACGATGTACAGGTTGGACGGAGCCGCCTCGGGAGCAGGCTTCTCGACCAGACCGCCGATGCGCCAAACGGCACCGGGCTCGTCGTCGGCAGCATTCTCGAAGCCCTCGAGCGAGCCAACGCGATCGCCGGCGATAACGCCGTAGCGGCTGACTTCCTCGGGCGAGCAAGCAGCAACGGCGATAACCGAAGCGCCGCCGTGCTCCTTGGAAACGGCGAGCATCTTGTCGCAGATGTCGCGGTTGGGAACAACGTAGTCGCCCAGAAGAACCAGGAAGTTCTCCCCCGCCACAGCGTCGGCGGCAGAGCGAATGGCGTGACCGAGACCCTTGGGCTCGTACTGATAGCGGAAGTCGACCGGCATACCGCCAGCGTGGGCGACGGCATCGGCATAGGCGTTCTTGCCGCGCTCGCGCAGCAGGTTCTCGAGCGAACGGTCGGGCTGGAAGTAGCTCAGCAGCTCGGGCTTACCGGGAGAGGTAACGATGATGGCGTCGTCGACCTCCTCGGGGTCGAGTGCCTCCTCAACGACATACTGAATGACCGGCTTGTCGAGCACCGGCAGCATCTCTTTGGGCGTGCACTTAGTGCCAGGCAGAAAACGCGTGCCAAGACCGGCGGCGGGAATGATTGCCTTCATGTTATTCAAGGATCCTTTCGCAGGCGCAGAGTGCGCCCTGTGCGTGCGGCACAGCGGCCGCAGACCAAATTGCGATACCGAAGTATCTTACCGCCGGAGACATACATCGCCGTAAGGCAAACGCAATTCTTCAGCAGGTCAACGCAAATTATTGCCCGAATGGCGCAATTATACGCCCCAGCGGTAATGGGATTGGCACGGCGAAGACAACGGTGTTCTGCGTGCCGAGCAATGGGAATGAGGGGCCAAAACAAAAAAGACGGGACTCGCATAGCGAGCCCCGTCTGCAAAGAAATCTGGCGAGAAAGCCTGATTACTTGAGGGTGACAGCAGCGCCAGCAGCCTCGAGCTTCTCCTTGGCAGCCTCGGCGTCCTCCTTCTTGGCACCCTCGAGAACAGCCTTGGGAGCGCCCTCGACGACCTCCTTGGCCTCCTTCAGGCCAAGGTTGGTGAGCTCACGGACGGCCTTGATGACCTGGATCTTGTTGTCGCCGAAGCCCTCGAGCACGACGTCAAACTCGGTCTTCTCCTCGGCCTCAGCAGCGCCAGCAGCGGGAGCGGCGACAACAGCGGCAGGAGCAGCGGCGGAAACGCCGAAGGTGTCCTCGATAGCCTTAACGAGCTCGGAAGCCTCGAGAAGGGTCATTTCCTTAAGAGCATCGATGATCTCATCGGTGGTAAGCTTAGCCATTTCTAAGTCCTTTCGGTTTCCGTGTCTGTGCACGGAGATCAGTTAAAACACGGCGCGAATGCGCCAGGGGTGCGGCGTTGCCGCCGCGGGTGAAAACAGCGACTAGGCTGCCTTCTGCTCGGAGACCTGCTGGATCGAACGAGCGAGACCAGAGGAAACGCCGTTGACGCAGACAGCGATGTCGCGAGCGAAACCGGAGATGAGGCCGGCGATCTGGCCGAGAAGCTGATCCTTGGTGGGCAGCTCGGCGATAGCCTTAACATCATCAGCGGAAACGGCCTTGCCGTCGGAGATACCGCCCTTGATCTCAAGGACACCCTTGGACTTAGCGGAGAAGTCCTTAAGGGTCTTAGCGGCCTCGACCGGCTCGGTCTCGTAGAACACATAAGCGACGGGGCCGGCGAGGATCTCGTCGAGCTCGGGCTGCTCCTGGTTCTTGAGAGCGATCTTGACCAGGTTGTTCTTGTAGACCTTCATCTCGGCGCCGCACTCGCGAAGCTGATGACGCAGCTCCTGAGCCTGCTTAACCGTCAGACCGTTGTAGTTGACGACGAACAGACCGGCGTTCTCGGCGATACGGGACTCGATCTCTGCAACCTTGTCGATTTTGTACTGCTGGGGCATGAATTACACCTCCTCGAATTCTTTCCGGGCACGGTCCGCCACAAGGACGTGACGGGGGCATGTCCAAAAAGAAAGCCCCCGCGCTGCATGAGCGACGGGGGCGAGAAGACATATCTACTCGACCACCTCGGCTGGCGGGATATCCCATTAAGCTCGCAGGCGATGCCCGTTTGCACCGGCTGTCTCTGGCAGCGGATTCGTGCGTGAACCGAAAGTATTATGGCGGGGACCCCGGCGTCGGTCAACGGAAAACCGGGCTGCACACAATTCCACCATCCGGCACGCTCCGCCGAAGGCCAGGCGCAAGGTTTTCGCTCGGTCAAGTCCTGGGCTCGCACGAAGGCCACATTAAGTGGCCTTCGGCTCGTGCGGAATCTACGAAAACCTTGCGCCTGGCCTTCGGCGGCGCGGCCTGCGTCAACTATGGGGCAGCCCGGTTTTCCGTTGGCCGGCGCGCCCCACTCATAATGCTTGGGTCGGTGGGCTGATGGTTTTGGGTCCCGGTGGGCTATAGGGTTGACACGAAGTTGGACAGGCGGCGGAGACCTTCGTCCAAATCCTTGTCGGAAACGCAATAGCTGAGGCGGACGTGACCTTCGGTGCCGAAACAGTCGCCCGGGACTAGGGCTACGTTTGCTTCTTTGATGGCTTTGATGCAGAAGTCTTCGCTGGTTAGGCCGAATTGTTTGATGCTCGGGAAGGTATAGAAGGCTCCCGCCGGTTCAACTACGTCGAGGCCCATGGCGTCTAAGGCTGCGAGTACGCGTTTGCGGCGGGCTCGGTAGACTTCGAACATGGGGGTGGGGTCGACGGTGAGGGCTCGGGCTGCGGCGTCCATTTCGAATGAGACGGCGCTCGATACTAAGTATTGGTGGGCCTTTGCGATCTCGGCGATGACGGGGGCTGCGGCTGCGAGCCAGCCCAAGCGCCAGCCAGTCATGGCCCAGGGCTTGGAGAAGCTCTCGATTACCACCGTCTGCTCGCGCAGCTCCGGGTGTCGCTGGGCAAAGCGCTCGTAGCCGTCCACATAGACGAGGCGGTTGTATACGTCGTCGCAGACTACGTAGATGCCCGCCTGCTCCGCTACGCGTGCCACGGCGTCGAGCGATGCCGCGTCGAGGATGCAGCCCGTGGGATTGTTGGGCGAGCAGATAACGATGGCCTTGGTCGCCGGGGTCACACAGGCGCGAAGTGCGTTTTCGTCAATCTGGAATTGCGCAGGCTCCGTATCCAAAAAGACCGCTTTGGCGTGATTGGCCACGACGATGCTCTCGTACAGGCCAAAGGCCGGCGTGGGGATGATGACCTCGTCGCCGAGGTTGAGCATGGCCATAAATGTTGCCGACAGGGCCTCGGTCGCGCCGTCGGTCAGGATGACCTCATCGGCGGAATACGTAAGGCCCGCATCCCCCATGTAGGCAGACAGCGCCTCGCGTAGGGCGGGGCGACCGTTGTTGGGCGGATAATGCGTGTCACCGCGATTGAGCGATACAGTCACCTCGGCGCTAATCACATCGGGCGTGGGAAAATCAGGCTCGCCGAGCGCAAGCGCAATGCATCCCGGATGCTGAGCGGCGAGCGCGTTGATTCGGCGGATGCCGGAGGGCTTGAGCGTGGCAAGCGAGGTATTCATGGGCAGACGCATGGCGTTCCTTTCGTAAGGGTTGCACTAGGATAGCGCGGCGGAGCGCCACCAGACGGTGTAACCTAAACGGAAACCAACCGGAAAGGAGGCGGCATGGAGACGACCGCACGCGGCGATGTACCAAAAGCACTGCATAACATCGCGTTTGTCAGTATTCCCGAGAGCGCCGATCTTGAGTTTTTGCTCTGGGACCTGCAGGATGCCATCGCCGCCTATGCACAGCTTTCCGGCACCGTACTCCCCCGCCCGATCGATTTGGAAGCGGATGATGCCGGCAGCGTTGCCGATGGCATCGTGCTGGCCATTGAAGATATGGCTGACGATGAGACGTTGACAGCTATCGAGCAGGCGCTTGAGCGCTTTGGCGGTACGGGAACGCGCGTCTATGCCGCGATTCGAGCCGCGCAAGAGGGCGCTGAGCAGGCGCGTGGGACCACCGTTCGTCTGCACAAGGCATGCGAGCGCCATGACCAATTGTGGTGCGGCGGAGTTGTCATCTGCACCGGCAGCGGCATAGCGGCGCTTCGCCGCTCCCCGCGCATGGGCCTCTTGCGTCGGCCATTTTCGGAGGCCATGGACAAGCTCGTGGGCGCCGTTCGCATGGGGTGTTCCGTTGAGCGCGCACAGCGACTCGGTGGCGCCGCAGCGGGTGGCGTCGACACCGATGGCATGATTTACGCCAAGCCTGAGCTGCCCGCGCCGATCTGGCGCGTGTCTATGAAGCACCTTGCCAAGCACTCAAACAGCTAAATCGAAGAAGCCCGCCAATCAACGGCCTCGCGCCAGCGTTCAACAAGGCGTTCCAGACGCCACGCCGCATTGGCGGGACTTGTCGACGGCAGAACGATGGCCGGCAGCCCGGTGCGTTCTTGTAGATAGCGCTTGTAGAGCCGGCCAGCTGTACCACCGTTGCATATCACCTGCTCAATGGGAGCTGTGCCGGTAATGCGCTCGGCATGCGCCGGAACGACGTTTTTGATGCTCGCGTCGCTTGAGCCCTTGATGTCACAGCTCTCGATCACGTCCCACAGGGCCACGCCGCCGTTCAGAAGCATAGCCCGCTTGGCAGCAATCGAGGCATCGAGCGTCGCGGGCTCACCACTTGCCAAAGGATTGCCCTCGTTGGGCGGCACGGGCACACCGAGGCACGCGGCCATCACGCGCCAAAAGCGGTTCCGCGGATTGCCGTAGTAGAAGGCATTGGCGCGCGAGAGCACCGAGGGAAACGACCCCAGCACCAAAACGCGCGAGTGCTCGTCAAACACGGGCTCAAACCCATGCTCAATATGCTGATAGCCCTCGTCCGGCGCAGTCATGAATTAGGCCCTCAGCAGATAACGCACCTCATAGGGCGCAAGTTCAAAGGAGCCCGACAGCTCGACCGTGGGCGCACCGTCGGCAAGCAGGTCGACGAAGGAGCCGTTGAGTTCGCCGGCTCCAAAGGTATAGGGCTCGTTCACGGCATTGACCGCCACGAGCACCGTCGCGTCGTCGCAGGCGCGCTCGAACAGCAGCTGCTTGTTCTGAATCACCACGTTGCGATAGGCACCGTAGTTGAGGGCACGAGCCGCCGCGTCGTTTGCCGAGCGCAGGTGTGCGAGTTGCGTGATGAACGCCGTCAGCTCATTGGGCGCAGGCTCATCGAGCGCAGGGCGCAGCGCCCAGTCGCCATCGGGGCCGCCCTTTTCGCCAGCAATTCCCCACTCGCTGCCATAGTAGACGCACGGGATGCCCGGCATGCCAAAGAGCATGCCATAGGCGGGGCGCAGACAGGACTTGTCGGTGAGGATGCTCACCAGGCGCGGCACGTCATGGTTGTCGACAAACGACAGCAGGTGCTTGCCGCGGTAGATGCACCAGGGGTCGCCGCCAAACTGACGGTGCAGCGAGTGCGCGATCTCGAACATATTGACCGAGTTAAAGCTGGAGTACAGGCCCTTGTAGCACTCGTAGTTGGTGCAGGAGTCGAGCATATCGTCGTTGACGATCTGGTTGTAGTCGCCGTGGAGCGTCTCGCCGATCAGCACGAAGTCGGGCTTGAGCTCACGGGTAAAGGCATGTAGGCGGCGCATAAAGTCGCGGTCGAGCATATAGGCGACGTCCAGACGCAGGCCGTCGACGCCAAAGACCTCGGCCCAGCGGCGCACGGACTCGAGCAGGTAATCGACCACGGCAGGGTTTTGCAAGTTGAGCTTCACGAGCTCAAAATGGCCTTCCCAACCCTCATACCAAAAGCCGTCGCCATAGCAGGAGTCACCGTCAAAGCTGATATGGAACCAGTCCTTGTACGGCGAGTCCCGCTTGCGCTCCTGAACATCGCGGAAGGCCCAAAAGCCGCGGCCGACGTGGTTGAAGACGGCATCGAGCACCACGCGGATGCCATGGGCATGCAGCGTGTCGCATACGGCGGCAAAGTCAGCATCCCCACCCAGGCGGCGGTCGATATGGCGCC
>USBA01000045.1 GCA_900552735.1 uncultured Collinsella sp.
AGACCCACTATCGCGTGCAGTCTGCGGATCGGGCAAGCAGGTCTGTCCATAGGCATCTTGGATACACTGACCCATAAAATCGTTGAGCTCGGTCTGGTCGCCCTCCATGACATAGGCGACATCGCCGTCCATGATGTAGATGCCCGGACCCTCATTGCCCTCGTAGCCCGGATCGTACGAGACATCACATAACTTTGCGCCGTTTGCAGTGTCCAGCTCGATGGAAGAGTGGCATCCGCCAACCATGTCGTTCGCTTTTGCCCGATAGGACGCATATCCATACCAGCGCTTAAAGGTTTTGCCCTTGAGCAGCTCGGACGCCCTGTCGATCAGACTAGAATCCGTGGTATAGCGCATAGCCCCAAGCTGAATAAGTGGATAATTACTAATGCCCAGCGCAGCCGGCTGCTCATCAAAATCAACGGTAATGGTCTCGGGCTTGGCAGCGCCGGTCAGAAGTTCGACAGATTGAGTCACAGGCTTGACCACCGGCTCCGTCACCGCAGCAGGTAGAAACGCCATGCCGACAGCGCCCGCGCCAACCACAGCGATCGCAAGCGCCAAAACAATCAATCCAATACGGGCAGGATTTCTCACAGCAAAGCACCTCACAATGCAAGCCTTCACCACCTGCACTAATGATATCGCCAGCCAGCACTATTACCTAAAGGAGCCGCGCGCTCCTCACCACCACAAAGGGGACAGGCACCTTTGTGGTGGTTTTCGACGCTAACGGTCGACCATCTCGCGCCATGAGATTAAACTTGAATTGTTCTCTGAACATATCCATTTCTGCCTATCCTCAACAGATCTTTGTCTCGAGGAGCGCATATGAAGCCGTCTCATTCCACCGGCCGCAACGTCATCGCCATTCTCGCCATACCCATCGTGATGCTCTTCCTTATCGTCATCACGCCCTTTTCTTTTGGTATCGCCTCGCCCTTCGATCTTTGCGGGATGATCGACGCCGGCTCGCGTGCCACCTCGCTCTCCTTTGTCTGCCGTGGCGTGTTCTACGAATATGCAATTCCCACCGGAAGTTGGCAGTCCAAGTTACCGTTGCTCGGCAAGGTCGACGGATGCTCCCCCTATTTCTGCCTTGAACCTCAGGCGCTAAACTATCTGATCGACGACCAGCCACTCGACTCCATCACCCTCGCCTACGACTACGCACCAAACACCGATGAGCGCCACATGAACCAAGTCCTCGACAAGCTGCTTGGACAGTGCGGGCTCACCGCGGAAGCCGGTCGAACCATCTATAGCAACCAGAAATTAAAGCGAACAGAACTCCGCCGTGTCGGAAAAATCAAAGGGCGAAACGGGGCCGCCTACTGGGATGCCTGGGCAACACGCGACAAGGGCGAATTCGGACACAGCACCTATATGGTCACTGTCTGCACCAAAGACGGAATTAAGGACAATGTTGACGATTTCGCGTCATCCAAACTCGGCATCCCCAAAACAACCAAGCCCGCCAGCCCAGATGAAATCCTGTAGAGACGCTCATTAGAATGTCGTTCAACGAGCACGGCAACATCGAGCTCGCCCCCACCACCACAAAGGGGACAGGAGCCTTTGTGATGATCTTCGGCCCCGGCGTTCACCATCTCGATCTGTAACATCTAGCTGCCGTTTTGGACCTCAGATGTTACAGATCGAGACGAAATGTTCAGCAGTTCCCGTTTATCTAAATCTGTAACAACTACTCGGCAAATAAGGGTCTACCTGTTACAGAACGAGACAAACCGCGGACCACCACAAAGGCGCCTGCCCCTTCGTGGTGGTTTTCGACAAAAAGAAGCCGCCCCAATAAAAAGAGGCGGCATCAAGCAAGTCTATTTTTGGCGTCCCTCAAGACCCAACGAGAACGTCGCGGTAGCCCCGGCCACACCTTTCCCTCGGGCGACCCTCGCGAAGCGCGTGAGCGGGCGGGAAAGGGTAAGTCCCGGGCGGACAATAAAGTGCGTTACTCGGCAGCGGCCTTGAACTTGTTGTAGTTGATCAGGCAGCCGGCCTTGACGATGGCACGCTCCTCCGCCGTCATATCGGCAATGTAGAGCTTAATCTGCTCGACCGCACCGTCGGCGCGCACCACGTAGGCAGCAATGTTCTGCAGATCGCCATCGAGCGCGGCACGGATACCCGGCACGAAGACGTAGTCGCCCACCTCAAAGTTGGGCTCGGCCTCCATCTGGAAGGGCACCATGCCCCAGTTCATCACGTTGGAGCGATAACGCTTGGTGGCGTACTCGTGGACGATGTTGGCCAGGCCGCCAATCACGCGCTGGCAGCTCGCGGCCTGCTCGCGGGCAGAACCGTCACCGGGCTTCTTGGCATAGAGCATGGAGCCGTACTCGGTCGCCTTGGCGTCTGCCGCGACGCCCGCACCGGCCAGCGCCTCAAACACGCTGGCAAGCTCGGCATCGATTGCCGCCAGGTCGCCTGCGGCCTCACCGGCCACGCGGCGCTTCTCCACGGCGTCGACCTCCTTGGAGCGACCCACGTAGGCCGGATCGCGACGGCTGAGCGTAAACTCGGCCAGACCCAGCGGGTTGGAGCGGAAGGAACTCGTCTCGCCCGAAGGAATAAGCTCGTCGGTCGTGGTGACCGGGTCCATGATCTTGGAGCACACCTTAAGCAGGATGTCGTCGCCGAGGGGCTCCATCGCGGGCCACGGCTTGATGTTGGGACCCTCGACCAGCTCGTCGGCAGGCTCCGCCTTGCCAAAGCCCCAGTACACGCGCTTCTTGTACGGCGCATCGTCAAAGGTGTACTCGCAGGCCTCGTCCCAAGTCTCCTCGGGCAGGTCGGTCGCCGGCGTCAGGATGCCGCCGTTGGCAGCCGTCGCCGCAATGGAGCGGGCGTCCATCAGGGCCACGGCGCTCAGCTGGCCATTACCCGGCTTGGAACCCTCGCGGTTGGGGAAGTTGCGCGTGGTGTGGCGGATCGAAAGGCCGTTGTTGGCGGGCGTGTCGCCGGCGCCAAAGCACGGGCCGCAGAACGCCGTGCGCACGATCGCACCGGCCTCCATAAGGTCGTAGATGTAGCCACGGCGCGTGAGCTCGAGCGCCACGGGCTGGCTTGTGGGATAGACCGACAGCGAAAACTCGCCGCAGCCGGTGTTGGCGCCCTTGAGCACGCGGGCAGCCTGGACCACGGAGTCGTAGTTGCCGCCCGAGCAGCCGGCGATAACGCCCTGCTGCACGTGCAGCTTGCCGTCGACGATCTTGTCGAGCAGGCTAAAGTGTGTCTTGCCCTCGCCGATCTTGGCGGCCTCGAGCTCCACCTCATGCAGGATGTCCTCGAGGTTCTCGTTGAGCTCGTCGATCTCAAAGCCATTGGAAGGATGGAACGGCAGCGCGATCATGGGCTTAATGCTCGACAGGTCGACCTCGACGCAACCGTCGTAGTAGGCAACATCGGCGGGCTTGAGCTCGCGGTAGTCGTCGCCGCGGCCGTGCATGGTCAAAAACGCGTGTGTGTCCTCGTCAGTTGCCCAAATGGAGGAAAGGCAGGTGGTCTCGGTGGTCATGACGTCGACGCCGTTGCGGTAGTCGGTCGTCATGCTCGCGATACCGGGACCCACAAACTCCATGACCTTGTTCTTAACGTAGCCCTTGGCAAAGACAGCGCGGATGATGGCGAGCGCCACATCGTGCGGGCCGACGCCGGGGCGCGGGGCGCCCGTGAGGTAGATGGCGACAACGCCGGGATAGGCAACATCGTAGGTGTCACGCAGCAGCTGCTTTGCCAGCTCGCCGCCGCCCTCGCCCACGGCCATGGTGCCCAGGGCGCCGTAGCGGGTGTGCGAGTCGGAACCCAGGATCATCTTGCCGCAACCGGCGAAGTTCTCACGCATAAAGGAGTGGATGACGGCGATGTGCGGCGGAACGAAGATGCCGCCGTACTTCTTGGCCGCGGAAAGGCCAAAGACATGGTCGTCCTCGTTGATAGTGCCGCCCACGGCGCACAGCGAGTTATGGCAGTTGGTGAGCACGTAAGGCAGCGGGAACTGCTCCATGCCCGAGGCGCGCGCCGTCTGGATGATGCCGACAAAGGTGATGTCATGGCTCGCCATGGCATCGAAGCGAATCTTGAGCGCCTCAGGGTTGCCGGACGTATTGTGTGCCTGGAGGATCGAATACGCGATGGTGCCGCGCTTGGCATCCTCGGGCGTCTGCGTAATGCCGCGCTCGGCAGCCTCGGCCGCAGGCACGACCTCGCTGCCGCCGCGCAGGTAGATGCCGTCCTCGTACAGCTTGACCATACTGTCTCCCACTCTGCCCAAAAGATTTGGGCGCATAGCATACATTCGTTCAATATCGTGCCATAGAACGGTTGCAAGTGGGTTACGAATCTGCGCGTTCACTTTATCTCGGTAAAGTACAGGACGAGCCCGGTGCAAGACCGGCAGATTTGGTGCAAGAGTACCCCTTCCGACCAGTCATTTAAGAACGCCCCCAATGACTACCGCATCCGGAGCAAGGCAACGCCGCAGGTAGAGAACGGACAGCGAGCGGGCCGTATTTCCAAAGTGAGGAACGTCCCCAAGTGCCGCATCCGGGCCATGGCAACGCCGATATTTTGGCGCGGACAGCGAAAGCCCGCCAGAGCGAGCAAGGTGCCTTGAAACAAGGCGGCATTGATCTTTTGATCATGCCGCCGAAGTTGAAAGGCAGATTGCCGCTCTGACGGGCTTGCAGCGTCAACTGGTTACGCGGGTTGGTAAACCCGCGTAACTACAAATCCCCGCCGGCGCCCAGCAGTTTGCGCATGACCTGTTCGGGGTTAACCGAGCCGTCGCGCGGGGCCAGGGCGGTGATCTTCTTCTGCATCTTGTACTCGTGCAGCTCGTCCTCGAGCTGGCGCACGCGAGCGCGGAGCTTTTCGTTCTCGCGCTCGCGCTCCTCGGCACGCTCCTTCATATCGAGGATACGTACCACGCCGGCAAGGTTGATACCCTCGTCGGTCAGCTGGTTGATGAGCTCCAGGCGCTCGATATCGGCACGCGAATACAGACGCGTGTTGCCGCCCGAGCGCTGGGGGTTCACCAGGCCCTTGGACTCGTAGACGCGCAGAGTCTGCGGATGCATGCCGGTCAGCTCGGCCGCCACGCTGATCATGTACAGCGGTTTGTTCCTATTGTCCTCGGCCATGCTACCTGACCCCTTTCCGTCTCGTTATCGTCCATCATAAGCCCGCGGGCGTGGGCGTGCGCCGCGACCGCCCTAGTACGTCGCCTTGTAACGATTGACCTTCTCGCGATAGTCGCGCGTGTCGGCCTCGCGCAGCTTGGTCATGGCATCGCGCTCGTCATCAGACAGGTTCGTGGGAACCTGCACCTTGATCTCGACGAGCAGCGCGCCCGTACGGCCACGGTGCTTAACGTCGGGCGCGCCCATCTCCTTAAAGCGGAACTTCTTGCCCGTCTGGGTGCCCGCAGGCACCTTCAGACGAACCGTCGCACCGCCGGGCGTCGGCACGTCCACCGTGCAGCCGAGCGCCGCCTCATAGACCGAGACCGGTACCTCCATGGTCACATCGGCACCCTTGCGCTTAAACAACGGGTGCTCCTCCACGTGCGTGGTCACGACCAGGTCGCCGCGCTCGCCTCCAGCAACGCCGTACTCGCCACGGCGCTTGTAGCGCAGTTTGCCGCCGTCGACCGCACCCGCGGGCACCGAGACCGTAATGGTCTGTTGCTCGCCTGTCGAGGGAATGCGGTAGGTGACCTTGTGCGTCACGCCGCGAAACGCGTCCTCGGCCGTCACATCGACGGTCAGCGACAGGTCGCCGCCCTTGCGAGCGCGGCTGCGACCCGCACCCGCACCGGCAGCGCCCGCAGCCCCGGCGAAGCCCGAGCCCCAATCGCTGCCCCAGGCGCCGTTGCCGCTAAAGATGCTGTCGAAGATATCGCCCCAGCCGCTGGCGCCCGCGCCGGCACCGTAGCCGCCGCCATACGCGCCGCCCGCGCCCGGCATGCCGCCAAACATGAGCATCTGGTCGTACTCTTTGCGTTTCTTCTCGTCCGAAAGCGTCTCGTAGGCCTCGCTGATCTCCTTAAACTTGGCCTCGTCGCCGCCGGCATCGGGGTGATATTTTTGCGCGAGCTTGCGAAACGCGCTCTTGATCTCTTTGTCGGAGGCGCTCTTGGATACGCCCAGGATGTCATAGAAGGTTTTGCCTGCAGCCATCGTAGCTCCTCTCCTGTTACATCCGCCGCCCCTGCGGACGGCGGCTCATGCTGTCATATGGCACTTGGCCAGAAAGGGCCCCGGGTTTTGCCCCGGGGCCCTTCTCAATTACTCCTCGGTGCTCTCGGCCGCATCGGCCGTAGCATCCTCGGGCGCCGCTTCGGGCTCCGGTGCGGGGCGCTTCTCGCCACCGTAGGTCACCGTCACCATGGCGGAACGCAGGATGCGATCCGCCATGCGGTAGCCCTTCTGGTACACGTCGTTGACGGTCTCGTCGTACTGCGATGCGTCCTCGACGCGACCCACAGCCTGGTGCTCGAGCGGATCGAACGCCTCGCCCTTGGGGTCGATGGGCTCAACGCCCTCGTGCGCAAACACATCGAGCAGCTTGGCATGTACCGCGTCAACGCCATCGACGAACTGCTTAAAGTCGTCGGAAATCTCTTGACTGCGGGCATGGTCGATCGCGCGCTCGATATCGTCAATCACCGGCAACAGCGCGGTGACAAGCTTCTCGGTCGCGCGCTCGCGCTCGGCAATGCGCTCGTTGGCGGTGCGGCGACGGAAGTTCTCCCAGTCGGCCTGCAGACGGGCGGTACGCTCGGTGGCGTCCTTTGCCTTGTCCTCGGCGGCCTTCTGAGCCTCTGCCGCAGCATCGAGCTCATTGCGCACGTCGGCAAGCTCTTTCTGAGCCTGCTCGAACTTGAGCTTAAAGTCGTTGTCGGCGGCTTCTTCACCGGCGCGGATAGCGGCTTCCACCATCTCGTCCTCGGTCATCGTCGCCTCCTTGTTGGAATCCTCTACCTGGTTCTCGGCAGCCTCGGCGGCCGGGGCCTCGTTGACCTCGGTATCGTCTGCGGCCTCTACGGGAATCTTCACGTCCTTCTCCTCAGAGTCAACGGGGGCGGCGCCAGCGGCAGCCGCCTCCGTGCGAGCTTTACGAGCGGACATGATTACTTGTCCTCGTCGTCCACAACCTCGTAGTCGGCGTCGACAACGTCATCGTCGGCAGACTGGGCGCCGGCGGCACCGTCGGTCTGCTGCTGAGCGTCGGCGTAGACAACCTGGGCCAGCTCGTAGGCCACGGACTGCAGGGACTCGCCGGCGGCCTTGATGGCCTCGACGTCAGAGCCCTCGAGCGCCTTCTTGGCGTCGGCGATAGCGGCCTCGGCCTTGGACTTCACATCGGCGGAAACCTTGTCGCCCAGCTCGTTGAGGGTCTGCTCGGTGGAGTAGCACAGGCTGTCGGTCTGGTTGCGGACCTCGACCTCTTCCTTCTGCTTCTTGTCCTCCTCGGCATGAGCCTCGGCGTCCTTGACCATACGATCGACTTCGTCGTCAGACAGAGCGGTGGAGCCGGAGATGGTGATCTGCTGCTCCTTGCCGGTGCCCTTATCCTTAGCGGAGACTTTCACGATGCCGTTGGCGTCGATATCGAACGTGACCTCGATCTGAGGCACGCCACGACGGGCAGCCGGGATACCGGTCAGCTGGAACTTACCGAGCGACTTGTTGTCGCGGGCAAGCTCGCGCTCGCCCTGGAGCACGTTGATCTCGACGCTGGTCTGGTTGTCGGCAGCGGTGGAGTAGACCTCGGTCTTGGAGGTCGGGATCGTGGTGTTGCGGTCGATCATCTTGGTCATGATGCCGCCCATGGTCTCGACGCCCAGCGACAGCGGGGTAACGTCGAGCAGCAGGATGCCCTCGACGTCACCGGTGAGCACGCCGCCCTGGACGGCAGCGCCGTCGGCAACGACCTCGTCGGGGTTCACGGACATGTTGGGCTGCTTGCCGGTCATGGTCTTGACCAGATCCTGGACAGCGGGCATACGGGTGGAACCGCCGACGAGGATGACCTCGGTCAGATCGGAGAGCTTAAGCTTGGCGTCGCGCAGGGCATTGGTGACAGGCTGCTTGCAGCGCTCGAGCAGGTCGCGGGTAATCTTCTCGAACTCGGCGCGGGTCAGCGTGTAGTTGAGGTGCAGCGGGCCGGACTGGTTCATGGTGATGAACGGCAGGTTGACGGTGGTCTGCTGGGCGGCGGAGAGCTCCTTCTTGGCGTTCTCGGCGGCCTCCTTCAGACGCTGCAGGGCCATGGGGTCCTGACGCAGATCGACGCCGTTCTCCTGCTGGAACTTGTCGGCCATCCAGTCGATGACGCGCTGATCCCAGTCGTCGCCGCCCAGGTGGTTGTCGCCCGAGGTGGACAGAACCTCAAACACGCCGTCGGCGAGGTCGAGGATGGAGACGTCGAAGGTGCCGCCGCCCAGGTCGAATACCAGGATGCGCTGGTCGGTGCCCTGCTTGTCCAGGCCATAGGCAAGAGCAGCAGCGGTCGGCTCGTTGATGATACGCTTGACGTTGAGGCCGGCGATCTTACCGGCGTCCTTGGTGGCCTGACGCTGGGCGTCGTTGAAGTAGGCCGGGACGGTGATGACGGCGTCGGTGACGGTCTCGCCCAGATACTTCTCGGCGTCGGCCTTCATCTTGGCGAGCACCATGGCGCTCACCTGCTCGGCGGTGTAATCCTTGCCCTCGATGTCGACGACGGCACGGCCACCCTGGCCCTCCTTGACCTCGTACGGCACGGTCTTGATCTCAGAGGTGCACTCGGAGTACTTGCGGCCCATGAAGCGCTTGATGGAGAACACGGTGTTCTTGGGGTTGGTGACAGCCTGGTTCTTAGCGGCCTTACCCACGACGCGGTCGCCGTCGGCACGGAAGCCCACGACGGACGGGGTGGTGCGGTCGCCTTCGGCGTTCACGATAATGGTCGGAGAACCGCCCTCGAGAACGGCCATTGCGGAGTTAGTAGTACCAAGGTCGATACCAAGAATCTTGCCCATTAGAAATTCCCTCTCTCTTGTGCGTTTGCACCGACTCGGCGGTCTGCCGCGCGGTGTTTCGGCTTGTCTTTCAGGATGTAGTGTATCCCCTTATGGGCCGGAATATACAAAATCTAAGTCAATTCATATAAGATTTCTTATTGCCGAGAGTTTAGGTTCGCAAATGCGCAGGTAGACGTACTGTTTGAGTTCTGGGCAAATCTATTGAGATCTATGTAGAGATGGCTGAGGTTTGGGTCGGAGCCACACGGAGCGGTCTTGGGGCGACCCCGAGGAAAGCGCGACCCATTTTGGACGTCAATTCTGGGACACGCTTTCCAAAAGTTCGCTCAATCGCTCATTATTACGAGTCACCTTTAGCTAACATTTGTGCAGCTCAACGGCCCCACCTGCGCGTTTTTTAGTAAACCTTGGCATACTCGGCGAACGGTATGAAGATGCCGGCCAGAGGGTATTGCAAACGGTCGCTCCCGTGGTATGTTTTTGCCCGAATCAAACCGGCGCGCATCGCCTGTAGCGTCGGTCAACAGAGAGGAAACTACCATGGCTCATCCCGTAATTGATGCCGACGAGTGCATCGCTTGTGGCGTTTGCGTCGACTCCTGCCCCGCTGGCGTTCTGGAGCTCCAGGACGTCGCCACCGTCGCTGACGAGGACTCCTGCGTCGCCTGTGGCGCTTGCCAGGACGCTTGCCCCGCTGGCGCGATCACCGAGATCGTCGAGGAGTAACAACTCCCCCACTTGCACACTCAAAAGTACACCGTGCACAAAAAAGGAGGCCTCCGCATCGCCGCGGAGGCCTCCTTTTGCATTCGTCGTTACTAGGACAGGTCGTCTTCGTAGGGCATCAGGTCTGCCAGATAGCCCTTCTCCTTGAGCATGGCCTCGATCTCGTCGAGAGTCTGCTCGTCCTCCGCCGCAATGCGATGGAAGTGATAGCCGCTCGTCACCGTTAGTAGCGGAAAGCTCTTGCCGCTCTCGATATCGTGCAGGTAGCGCTCAACATCTCGACGATTGCGAATGTCCAGGTCGGCCGTGATCTTACCGTACACGCGGTGATTGACGATCACGTTGAGCACGGCGCCGCCGGCGTCGACGATACTCGTGAGCTCATCGCCTGCCTGCTCCACGCTGTGGCGAACCTTGACCAAGCGCGTGGGCACGGCGGGGCTGCTGGGGGCCTCCTGCAGCACATAACCACGGTTGGTGGCCACGACATCGTGCCCATCGGCACGCAGCAGGGCAATATCCTGAACCACGATCTGACGGCTCACGCCAACCTCGCGGGCAAGTGCGCTGCCCGAAACGGGCTCCTTGGCCACCTCGAGCACGTCCATGATGGCACGGCGACGCTCGCGGGCGTTCATTATTTACCGTCCAGCAGACGCAGGTGCTTAAGCGAGAGGTCGAGAATCGGCGCAGAATGCGTCAACGCCCCCGCACTAATAAAGTCAACGCCCAGGTCGGCAAGCACGCGGATATTGCTGGCATCCACGTTGCCCGAGCACTCGGTCTTGGCACGGCCGGCGATAAGCTCAATCGCGGCAGCCATATCGTCGTGGGTCATGTTATCGAACATGATGATATCGGCTCCGGCCTCCACGGCCTCGCGCACCATGTCCAGGTTCTCGCACTCAATCTCGACCGTCGTGGTAAACGACGCATGGGCGCGCGCCATCTCAATCGCGCGTGCCACGCCACCGGCGGCATCGATGTGGTTGTCCTTGAGCATGACGGCCGTCGACAGGTTGTAACGGTGGTTGCTGCCGCCGCCGATCTCGACCGCGGCCTTCTCGAAGACGCGCATGCCCGGCGTGGTCTTGCGCGTATCGACGAGCACGGTTTTGGTGCCCTCGAGCGCCGCGGCCATCTGGTGTGTATAGGTAGCGATACCGCTCATACGCTGCAGGTAGTTGAGCGCCACGCGCTCTCCCGAAAGCAGTACGCGTGCATCGCCGCGCACCTGGCCCACGTGGTCGCCGGCGTGCACCTCGTCGCCGTCGGCAACATCAAACAGCACCGAGCTCTGCGAATCCAGCAGCTCAAAGGTGCGAGCGAACACATCCAAGCCCGCGATGATGCCATCGGCCTTGGCGATAAGCTCCACCGTAGCGGGACGCGCCGTGGGGCACACGCTCGCCGTGCTCACGTCCTCAAAGGTAATGTCCTCGCGCAGAGCCTGCAGAATCAGATCATCGACGACGAGCTTCATGGTAATGGGATTCATGGTCTACTCCTCCACGGCCTGCGTGCCGGCGGCACGGGCCAAATCATCGATTGCCAGGGTGTCGGCGCTCAGGGCACGATGACGGCCATCGAGCGCAGGATCGCCCGCCTGCTCCACGGCCAGCGACTCGCCGGTGCGCATGTACCACGCGGCGCGACGGCCCCAAACCAGAGACTCGAGCAGGCTGTTAGAAGCCAGGCGGTTCTTGCCGTGAACGCCGTTGCAGGCCGTCTCGCCCGCGGCGTAGAGCTCGGGCATCGAGGTGCGGCCGTCCTTGTCGACCCATACGCCGCCCATAAAGTAGTGCTGCGTAGGCGTGACGGGAATGGGCTCGTCCAGGATGTCGCGGCCGTCCTCTAGGCAGCGCGCGCGGATATTGGCAAAGTGCCCGGTCACCACGTCGCGATCGACGGGGGCAAAGCTCAGCCATTCGTGCTCGGTGCCGTCCTGCTTCATCTGCTTGCGGATGGCGGCGGCGACAACGTCGCGCGGCTGCAACTCGTCGGTAAAACGCTCGCCGGCGGCATTGAGCAGAATCGCGCCCTCGCCGCGGCAGCTTTCGCTGATTAGGAACGTGCGGCCCGGCTGCGGCGAGAACAGACCCGTG
>USBA01000046.1 GCA_900552735.1 uncultured Collinsella sp.
GGACCTGTAGCTCAGTTGGTTAGAGCGTCCGGCTGATAACCGGGAGGTCACAAGTTCGAATCTTGTCAGGTCCACCACTTTCTTTCGCAATAAACACCCCAGCGAGAGCCGAGTCGCCGCTGGGGTGTTTATTACTGTCTCCGTGGGGGTTTAGCTCAGCTGGGAGAGCGCGGGCTTTGCAAGCCTGAGGTCAGGGGTTCGATCCCCCTAACCTCCACCATGATGGACCTGTAGCTCAGTTGGTTAGAGCGTCCGGCTGATAACCGGGAGGTCACAAGTTCGAATCTTGTCAGGTCCACCATCAAAACTGTGAAGAGCCTCGAGGCATGGCCTCGGGGCTTTTTTCTTGTGTGTGATAAAACTCATTTTGGTTTTGTGTGCTGTGCGAAAGATTGGGTAGTATAGCTATTCAATGCGGCGAAGGCGCCGCGTGTTAACCGCTACGTACCGGAGGTGTTCCATGGTTCGTGTCGACATAGAGACCATCGTCATGGCCGCCGGTCCCGTGCCATCGCTTATCGTACTTCGCGAGCGCTGCAGCAAATCGGACTCCCCTGCGCCGCTGCGCTCCCTTTCTATCCAAACTGGTTCGTTTGAGGCTGCGGCTATTAGCCGCGGTATCGACAGCGGTCGTGCCGAGCGCCCGATCGCCCATGACCTGCTGCTCGACACGCTTGATGCCCTGGATGCAAAACTCGAGCGCATCGAGATTGTCCGTGCCGAGCCTCCCGTGTTCTATGCGACGGTCGTTGTTTTGGCCGACAGCAACGAGCATAGGATCGATGCGCGTCCGAGCGATGCCATCGCCCTCGCCGTGCGCAGCAATGCTCCCATGTTTGTTGAGGACGACATCATGAACCGCCTGGGGACCGTCTCTCCGGTTGCCGAGGAAGTCGATGACGAGCAGGAATTTGAGAAGTTCGACGAGTTCGTCCATACGCTCTCGCCCGATGATTTTTAAATGACGAGTAGCCATGAGACGGAGTGTGCACTGATGGGTCGCGGCGTTTCAGCCGAGGCCGCCGCCATTGCCCGCGAGGCCCAGATGCGCTCGGAGGCATCCGAGGCCGCACGCATTGCCTATGTGACGCAGGCCCGCACACTTCGCGAGCGCCGTGCCTCCTTTATCAAGATGGTTGCCGCCTCCGCACTTGTCGCGGTAATCTCATCGCGCCTTCGTGGTACAGTTGGTGCGCTTGGGTTTTCGATTTCGACGGGCTTGGTCATCTGGGGCGTGGTCGATGCCGTGATGCTGACTAACCAGATCAAGGTACTCGATAAGCGCGCCGCCGATATGATGCGCGCCCGCGACGTCGCCGCCAAGATCGCTGCCGAGGCACAAGAGATGTAACGACGCCGGACTCGATGGGAAGGTCTAAAAATGGCACAGGATATGCAGGACGCCGGAAACGTCTCCGCCGAGCTCGACGCCATGGTGTGCGACCTCATCGGGGCATTTTTAGACGATCTTGCCGCTGGTGAGAACCCCGGCGTTGTCGTTGCGATCGAAGACGCCGTGTCCAACCGCTATCTGGCGGCACTCGACGAGGACGGCGAGGAGGCATGCCTCGAGGCTGCCACCAACTTTATCTCCGAGCACAAGATGGGCCTTAAGGACGAGGGCCTGGGTCGCATCGCCCGTTACGCCATCGGCTACACCGGTTGTGTCGAGATCGATGGCGGCTACCATGACGCCCTGCTTGTGAGTTTCTTTGAGACGACGCTCGAGAGCGGCTTTTCGGCATACGTACTGTACGAGGGTGTGGGCGCCGGCGATGGTTTTATGTGGAGCGACCCTGAACCTGCAGGCGAGGAAACCCCTCTTATCTAAAATCGCTAAAATAAACGAGTTTTCGGTAAAAGGCTCAAAATTCCCGCCGAACGTTGTGTTGCTGGGCGGGTCGCATACGCGTGCCGGTTGTATATAGATAGAAGATAGGGGAACTACATGCGCGTAGACAATCTGAGGAACATCGCCATCATCGCCCACGTCGACCACGGCAAGACGACGATGGTCGACAAGCTCCTGCGTGCCACGGACGCCTTCCGTGCCAACCAGCAGGTCGAGGACCGCGTCCTGGATTCTAACGACCAGGAGCGCGAGCGCGGCATTACGATTCTCGCCAAGAACATCTCTATCGAGTACAAGGACGTTAAGATCAACGTCATCGACACCCCGGGCCACGCCGACTTCGGCGGCGAGGTCGAGCGCGTGCTGCGTATGGCCGACGGCGCCCTGCTGCTGGTCGATGCCTTTGAGGGCCCCATGCCCCAGACCCGTTTCGTGCTGCGTCACGCTATCGACACCGGCCTCAAGATCATGATCGTCATCAACAAGATCGATCGTCCGGGCGCCAACCCCGAGAAGGCCTACAACGACTGCCTGGACCTGATGGCCGACCTGGGCGCCACCGACGACCAGCTTGAGTTCGCCATGGAGCACGTGGTCTACGCCAGCGCCATGAATGGCTTTGCCCGCCTTGACCCCAACGACGGCAACATGGACATGTATCCGCTGCTCGATATGATCATCGACGACATGCCCGCGCCCGAGGTTGACGAGAACGCCCCGCTGGCCATGCAGTGTGTGACCATCGACCACTCCAACTTCGTTGGCCGCATCGGTATCGGTCGCGTGTACTCCGGCACCATTCACCAGGGCGATCAGATCCTGGTCGTCAAGAACGACGGTTCCAGCGCTACCGCTACCGTCAAGCAGCTCTTTACTTTCGACTACCTGGGTCGCACCGAGTGCCAGGAAGTCGGCGCCGGTGATATCGCCGCCGTCGTGGGCATCGACCGCACCGATATCGGCGATGTCTACACCGATCCCGAGAACCCCGTTGAGCTCGAACCCATCGAGATCGACCCGCCGACCCTGTCCATCGTCTTTGAGGCTTCGACCTCCCCGCTCGTCGGCCGCGACGGCGACATCGTGGGTGCCCGTCAGCTCAAGGAGCGCCTGTTCAACGAGGCCGAGAACAACGTGACCATGAAGATCGAGGAGCTCGAGGACAAGAGCGGCGTCGAGGTCTCGGGCCGCGGCATTCTGCACCTGTCCGTCCTGATGGAGTCCATGCGTCGCGAGGGCTTTGAGTTCCAGGTCGGCCGTCCCCGCGTTCTGTTTAAGAAGGACGAGAACGGCAATAAGATGGAGCCCGTCGAGCAGGCCGTCGTCGAGTGCCCGGACGAGTATTCGGGCAAGGTCGTTGAGGTCTTCGGCACCTCCGGCGGCATCATGACGAGCATGGATACCTCGGGTATCGTGACGCACCTCGAGTTTAAGATCCCGACCCGCGGCATCATGGGTCTTAAGAACCGCATCATGAACGTCACTCACGGCGAGGGCGTGTTCTACCACACCTTCCTGGAGTACGGCCCCTATGCCGGCGAGATCGGCAACCGCCAGAACGGCGCCATGATCTCCATGACCACCGAGAAAGCCGTTGCCTACGCTCTGGGCACGCTGCAGGAGCGCGGCCAGCTGTTTGTTGAGCCGGGTACCGAGTGCTACGAGGGCATGATCGTGGGCGAGCGCAGCAAGGCCGGCGACATGGTCGTCAACATCGCCCGCACCAAGAACCTGGGCAACCAGCGTTCTTCGACCTCCGATATCTCCGTCCAGCTGGTGCCGCCCCGCACCTTCTCGCTGGAGGAGGCGCTGGAGTACATCGCCGACGACGAGCTGGTGGAGATCACTCCCAAGAACATCCGCCTGCGCAAGCGTCTGCTCAATGCCACCGACCGCAAGAAGGCCGCCGTCCGCGCCGGTCAGGTCAACAAATAAGCGCTGAGCTTTATAGCGACTAACAAGAAAGGGCGCCGACCATCGCGGTCGGTGCCCTTTTTTGTGTACAGGGATTGAGTTGGTCTGCACCCCCACAAAGGTGCCTGTCCCCTTTGTGGGGCTGACGGCTAGGCGGTGGGGAGTCCTGGCGTGTTGGAGGCTTGTTGCGGCTTGAGGCGGGCGTTGCGCCAGATGATCTGGATGACGTAGCCGAGCGTAAAGACGAAGGCTACGCCGCTGACAAAGCTGCCCATAAGGGGAAGTGCCGTGAGTACGCCCGCGGCGATACCGCCCATGGCGGCCATGGCGTAGCGGTTCTGGTTGTGTCCGACCATGCGTGCGATCGCGGTGCCCGTAAATGCCGCCGAGACCAGAGCGATGCCGATCACGGCGCACATGAGAGCTCCGGCGAGCGACAGACCTGCAATCGAGATGGTGAGCAGCAGGACGGCGGGAACGGCGGCCACCGTGCCCAAAAGACCGCTCACCCACAGAGGGGTAGGTCGTTGACGAAGCATGCCGGCGGCGCTGGCGGTCGCGCGCGGAAGGACGAGCTCGAGGAGGATTGCGACAAAGCAGGTAGAAAGCGCCGCGGCGACGATGCCGCCGATGGTGTCGTTAATCGTTGAGGTGTCCTCGTTCTCGGTGCGGTCGATCTTGAGGGCTCCGACCTGAGCGCCCTCGGCCCGCTCGGGATCCTCGGAGATGTGGGCGTTCACCGTGCCGGTGATGCGGGCATTTTTGCCCAAGACGAGCTTATCGGCCCAGACCTCGATATCGCCATCGACGGTGCCGTCGATGGTTACCGTACTGCCCGCGAGCGCTGCCGACTTGGCGGAGCCACGCAGGGCAACCGTCTCGCCCATCGCGTAAAAACAGTTGGCGGTGCTACCGGTGTTGAGCACGACGTGCTGACCGGCTACCGTCACGCTGCCATCGATTGCGGTTTTGGAGATATCGATGGTGCGCGCCGCCAGGCGAATGGCGCCGCCTACGGTGCAGTCGCGAATCGATAGGCTGTCGCCTGCCGCGATAATATCGCGGCCGATGGAGGCATCGTCCAGGTTAAGGCTTTGGCCAGCCCAGTACAGGTCGCCCTCGGCGCCAGACGGATTTGAGTCAGCTTCGGTTGCGAGTACGTTGCCCGCGGTGTCTGTGCCGGCGAACGACGCCGTGGGAAGTACGGTCAGCGCAAGCGCAATCAGTACGAATAGGAGGGCGATGCGGGCCTGCGCTTTGTGGCGCTTGGTCGACGGTTCTAGGTTGCAAGGCATAGTGAATCCTTCGTTAGATACTCGGCATATATCTAACAGGGTACCCAACGTGCGAGCGCTCTAAAAGAACCTCTCGGTTGCATTTCGAAAGGTCGTGCCGTGCTATCTACTTTTTGCGATGTAAAAAGTGCGCGATGTCTTCTTCGGTGGGGCTTTTGATGTCAAAGCGCAGCGAGAGCCAGCGCAGACCCATGGTCACGATAACGCATACGACCAGCGCGGCGACATTGCTGACCAAGCCACTCATGACGAGGCTTACATAGCTTGCCGATCCGGCGATGGCCGCGATGGCATAAAAGTTGGTGCGTTGGAAAATGCCCGGAACCACGCCCATAAAGCCGTCGCGCAGCATGCCGCCGCCCACCGCGGTGAAAAAGCCCATCATGATGCAAACGACGGGTGCAAATCCGTAGACCAGTGCCTTGTCTGCGCCGGTTGCCGCATAGATGCCGACCGAGATGATGTCGAGCAGGGGGATGAGTTTGTCGGGCTTATCGACGATTGCCGGGAAGATGTAAATGATGGCCGCCGTGGCGATGGAGAGCGGCAGCGCCATTGGCTGGTTGAGGATGTAGACGTTGCCGACCTGGAGTGTCATGTCGCGCAAAAGACCGCCGCCCAGACCGCAGACTACCGCGAGTGCGACCGCGCCCACCAGGTCGAGCTTGTGTTCGCGCGCAACCAGCACACCCGAGATCGATGCGGCGACAACGGCGAACATCTCGAGCCAAAATGGGATAGCGACCATGGCATCCGAGGCATGTGAGGTAACGGTTATGGCGGCGACGACGGGCAAGATGGGGTCCTTTGAGTTACGGGATTGGACAATGCCCGTACATAGTACATGTTCGGCGACGATCGCGACCCTATTGCTCGGCAAACGGTCGGGACTGGGTACGGTCATAGGGCCCAAGCATGTACATCACCCTCCAAAGATGTCGAACAATGCCGTTTTTGGAGGGTGATGTACGTGTTTGGGGATCTGGGTTGATGCTGAATGCGATGGGGGCGTGGCTGAATAGGAGGGATGTCCAAATTTTGAGCGGAGCTCAAAATTTATTCGGTCGGCTTGCGCCGACCGCGCTGCGCTAAAAACGCGCCACCGGCGCGTTTTCTTTACGCTCCGCGCCCTGGCGGGTTCGAATCCCTCCTCCTCCGCCGTATTTATTTGTAAGGGACTCAAAACAAAAAAGCCCCCATTCCCGGGAGCTTTCTCAACCAAAATGGCGGAGGAGGAGGGATTCGAACCCTCGTGACCTTATACAGGCCAAACGGTTTTCGAGACCGCCGCATTCAACCACTCTGCCACCCCTCCGCGTGGGGTAAAAACAAAGCAGGCACTAAGGCCTGCTTTGGAATTAACTGGCGGAGAGTCAGGGATTTGAACCCTGGAGACGCTTTTGACGCCTACACGATTTCCAATCGTGCTCCTTCGGCCACTCGGACAACTCTCCGTTAAATGCGAAAGTCAGTATACACGAGGAATCGAAAAGTGCAAACAGAAAACTTGGCATTTTTTAAAGCGCTCGCTCCGCACCCGTATCCGGCATGTGCCAGATGAGTACTAAAAAAGCATCCTGACCAGCCAGATCCCGCTCGATGATCTGTTCAAAATAGGTATTCATGAATGACGTGGCAGCGAATTTAAAAATTTTGAGGCAATCGATCGAACCGGTGGTATGCATTTCGTGACCACAACCCTGCAATCGGCGACCTGCGGTTTGACTCAGGTTGTCCTCGCCGCAGCGTATCCTGCTATCGAATTTGTCAAGCTCTTGGTCAGCATTTGGTTGGAATACGCGAGAAGTGCCGTGTAAGCATGGGTATATGTGGAGGTCATGAGGTTGTAGCTGTATATTCTTGCAGCCTGGGAGGTTGAAAGATATTATTACCAAGTCTTTTCCTGCTTCAGGCGCACCTTCACGACCTGAAGCCACATTTGCCCAGAGGAGGTGACAATATGAAGGCTTATGAACTGCTGTTCTTTGTTGACCCGTCGCTCGACCCCGAGACTCGTCTCGCTGTTATGAAGCGTATCGATACCACGATCGCTGAGGGCGCTGGCAAGGTCGACTCCGTTGACGAGTGGGGCAAGCGCAAGCTCGCCTACGAGATCAACGACCTCACCGATGGTGACTACACCCTCATCAACTTCCACGCAGATCCTACCCAGATCGCCGAGCTTGATCGCGTCCTGCGCATCACCGACGCTGTGGTCCGCCACATGATCGTCCGTCGCGACGACCAGGAGTAAGACTGTCGTTTTGGACTGGGCTTGTGCCCCAAGAGGAAGTAGTGAGTTATGAGCATCAATCGAGTGAACATCACCGGTAACCTCACCCGCGATCCCGAGCTGCGCGCCACCGCCGGCGGAACCCAGGTTCTGTCCTTTGGCGTCGCCGTGAACGATCGTCGCCGCAACGCGCAGACTGGCGAGTGGGAGGACTATCCCAACTTTGTCGACTGCACTATGTTCGGCACCCGCGCCGAGGCCGTGAGCCGTTTCCTGGCAAAGGGAAACAAGGTCGCGATCGAGGGCAAGCTGCGCTACAGCTCTTGGGAGCGCGACGGTCAGCGCAGGAGCAAGCTTGAGGTCATCGTCGATGAGATCGAGTTTATGAGCTCCCGTGGTGGCCAGGGTGGCTACGATCAGGGCGGTTACGCCCCCGCAGCTCCCGCGCCCGCAGCACGTCCTGCCGCACCGGTGGCTACGCCGCCCGCGGTCGACGTCTACGATGAGGACATCCCGTTCTAAGGGTTGTTCACCTATTTTTGAGTGAGAGGCGGCTTCGGCTCGCCGAAGTTGCCAAATGAAAGGTATTTTGACATGGCTAATGATTATTCTGCACGTCAGCCGCGTCGTAAGTACTGCCAGTTCTGCAAGGAGAACACTGAGTTCATCGACTATAAGGACACTCAGCTTCTCCGTAAGTACATGACCGACCGTGGCAAGATCAAGCCCCGTCGCGTCACTGGCGCTTGCACGCAGCATCAGCATGACATCGCCAACGCCATCAAGCGCGCCCGCGAGATGGCTCTCCTGCCGTACACCGTCCCCGTGGTTTCCTCTCGTGGCAACCGCGACCGCGGCTAAGAAGGGAGACGCATCATGAAGGTTATTCTTCTCGATGAGATTAAGGGCAAGGGCGGCGAGGGTGACGTCGTAGAGGTCGCTCAGGGTTACGCTGAGAACTTCCTGTTCCCCAAGAAGCTCGCTGTTGCCGCCACCAAGGGCAACCTCAAGCAGCTTGACGAGCGTCGCAACAACATCGCCAAGCGCGAGGCCGTCCGTCTGGCTACCGCCAACGAGACCAAGGCTGCCTTCGAGGGCAAGCAGGTCACCGTTGACGTCAAGGTTGGCGACGAGGGCATCCTCTTTGGCTCCGTTACCGCCGCTATGATCGCTGACGCCATCAAGGATCAGCTCGGTATGGATATCGACCGCAAGCGCGTCGAGCTCGGTAAGCCCATCAAGGTTGCCGGTGCCCACACCGTCGCTATCTCGCTGTACCGCGAGATCAAGGCCGAGGTTGTCGTTCTCGTCGGCGTTACCGCCGAGGAGCTCGCTGCCGAGGCTGAGGTTGAGGAGGCCGCTGAGGTCGCCGAGGCCGAGACCGCCGAGGTCGAGACCGAGGCTGCTGCCGAGTAGCATTTGCTGCAACGCAACAATCTTGTTCTAAGAAGGGCGCTCTGGGAGACCAGGGCGCCCTTTTGCTTTTTAGCGCTCTGCGAGTGCCATAGAGAGCGTTACGGCGAGGCCTATTCATGGGACCGTTCGTCCGTTTCGTTCGGTGATGATTGCCGGGGCGCGGCCCGTTTTGGGACTGTGGCTGATACTATGGATGCTCGCAAGCGATATGAATGAGGATGCTCATGGCATATGACGATAGGGAGACGGGGCTGACGGTCGAGGACCGTGGCTCCAAGTTGGGTCTCCCTCAAAACCAAGACGCAGAGGCCAATGTACTGGCCGCCATGCTGCTGTCACCCGAGGTGGTCGAAGAGGCCCAGGTCGAGCTGCAGCCCGATGACTTCTACCGGCCCATTCATAAGACCATCTATACCGCGATGGTCGATATGTATAACAGTCGCATCCCCATTGACTCTATCTCGCTGATCGATTACCTGCGAAGCATCAACAAGCTCGATGCCGTGGGCGGCGAGGCGTACATTTTGGAGCTGATGGGACAGACTCTGTCGCTCGTCAACTGGCAGCACCATGCCGCCATCGTTCGCCGCGACTCGATGCTGCGCGAGCTGATTGGCGCCACCAACGAGATCAACGCGCTGGCCTACAACGCCCCCACCGACACCAAAGAGGTCGTGGAGCTGGCCGAGAGCAAACTGCTCAAGGTCACGGCGCGTGAGGTTAAGTCGAGCTACAAGACGCTGACCGAGTTTATGGTCGAGGCCTATAACGAGGCCGAGGAAGTGTGCAAGGCTGGCGGTCAGGCTGCAGGCGTGCCCACGGGCTTCCCGTCGCTCGACCGTATGCTCATGGGCTTCCGCGAGGGCCAGCTCATCATTATCGGCGCCCGCCCCGCCGTGGGTAAGACGTCGTTCGCCCTGAACTTGGCACTCAATGCCGCCGCCGCTGGCTATACCGTCGGCTTCTTCTCGCTGGAGATGTCGGGCAAGGAAATTGCCCAGCGTCTGATTTGCGCCTATGCCATGATCTCGATCAGCGACTTCCGTACGGGTCGCATTAGCCCCGAGCAGTGGGCCAACATCAATGAGGCCACGCAGACGCTGTCCAAACTCGATATTCTGATTGACGATACGCCCGGCACCACGGTGACCGAGATTCGCGCCAAGAGCCGCCGCATGCTCCATAACAAGGAGAAGGCCATCATCATCCTGGACTACTTGCAGCTGGTGAGCCCCCCGCCGGGACGTCGTTCCGAGAGCCGCACCGTCGAGGTCTCCGAGATGTCGCGTGGCCTGAAGATTATGGCCAAGGAGCTCAAGATTCCGCTGATCGCGCTGTCGCAGCTGTCGCGTCAGGTTGAATCCCGTACCGGCAAGCGCCCGCAGCTGTCCGACCTGCGTGAATCGGGCTCCATCGAGCAGGATGCCGATATCGTCATGTTCTTGGACCGATCCGCCGACGAGGCCGAGGCCTCGCGCGACGACCGACCCGACGAGGGCGTTACGCGTATCGTCGTGGCCAAGAACCGTTCGGGCCCGATTGGCGACGTCGACCTGATGTTCCTGCCGGCATCCACCAAGTTCTATGAGCTTGATGGGGCGCATACCGAGGAGTAGGACAGGCGCCCGTTGCACGGGTATACTGGGAATGTTTTGTGCTTCTGCGCACTTGCGGTGTGCGGACAGTCCATGAATGTGAGGAGTAAACATGCCGTCAACCGTTTTGGTCGGTGCCCAGTGGGGCGATGAGGGCAAGGGTAAGATCTGCGACCTGGTCGCCGGCGACTTTGATGCCGTCGTGCGCTATTCGGGCGGCAACAACGCCGGCCACACCATCGTCGTCAACGGCAAGAAGTACGGCCTGCACCAGGTGCCCTCCGGCATCATGTATTCCGACCACGTGTCGGTGATCGGTAACGGCTGCGTCGTCAACCCCAAGGTCGTCCTTGAGGAGATCGACATGTTCGAGGCCGACGGCATCACCACCAAGAATCTCAAGATCAGCGGCAACGCGCATGTCATCATGCCGTACCACATCGATCTGGATGGCGCCTTTGAGCAGAAGCTCGGCAAGAAGAACATCGGTACCACCAAGCGTGGCATCGGTCCGTGCTATCAGGACAAGATGGCCCGCATTGGCCTGCGCATGCAGGACATGCTGGACGAGGCGCTGTTCCGTGACAAGTTGGAGACCGCTCTCGCCCGCGTGAACCCCGAGCTCGAGCTCATCTACAACCTGCCCACCTACACCGTGGACCAGATTTGCGACGAGTACCTGCCGATGGCCGAGCGCCTGCGTCCCTACATCACCGAGACGAGCCTGCTGCTCAACAACATGATCGATGAGGGCAAGAACCTGCTGTTTGAGGGCGCCCAGGCGACGCTGCTCGACATCGATCACGGCACCTATCCGTACGTGACGTCTTCCAACTGCACCGCCGGCGGCGCCATCACCGGCTCCGGCGTGGGCATGAAGAACGTCGACCGCGTGCTGGGCGTCATGAAGGCCTATATCACCCGCGTCGGTTCGGGCCCCATGCCCACCGAGCTTTCCTATGAGTCCGAGGCCGGTCACACGCTGACCGAGGAGGGCTATGAGTACGGCGTGACCACCGGTCGCCGTCGTCGCTGCGGCTGGTTCGACGGCCCTATCGCCAACTACGCCTCCCGCGTCAACGGCCTCACCGATATCGCCCTGACCAAGCTCGACGTGCTTTCGGCCTTCGACACCATCAAGGTGTGCGTGGCCTACGACGTCGATGGCGAGCGCTACACGAGCGTGCCCGAGCATCAGGTGCGCTTTGAGCATGCCAAGCCCATCTACGAGGAGCTCCCCGGCTGGAAGTGCGACATTACCGGTTGCCGCAGCTTTGACGAGCTGCCGCAGGAGGCTCAGGACTACGTGGCGTTTATCGAGGATCTGGCACACACCCGCGTGACGTTCATTGGCGTCGGCGCTGGTCGCGAGCAGATCATCAACCGATTCTGGAAGTAATCGGGACTATTTGGTTATTGCAATATACCCCTTTGCAGCCCGGACGGGCGGCCGAGGGGTATATTTGCTTGCAAAGGGCTCGCGCGGAGCGGGCCATTCATCCATAGAGGAGGCACCCTTGAAGGCGGACACTC
>USBA01000047.1 GCA_900552735.1 uncultured Collinsella sp.
CTCATGCATATGCTCGACAGCTGCTTCGTTGCCGTAGAGCCAGGCCATATCGTGATCATGGTTCTCGAGGCCCTCTGCAAGCTGGACGTCGAAATCGCAAGCGTCGATGCCATGCTTGTTTACGCGCGTGACGGCGATCGTAAAGCCGTCGACCGGCAGCGTGGCGAGCTGCTCGCGCAGGTGCTCCTCGCTGGCGCCCAGGTCGAGTAGGGCTGCAACGGTCATATCGCCGCTGATGCCCGAGGTGCCGTCGATGATAAGCGTGTGCTGATGGTTGGACATGGAATGCTCCTTAACGGGCGCAGGATGTGCCGGCGCTCAGATGATTGATAAGACTTGCCTGGTAGGCGGCACCAAAGCCGTTATCGATATTGACGACCGATACGCCGCTGGCGCAGGAGTTGAGCATGGCGAGCAGCGCGGCTACGCCTCCAAAATTTGCGCCGTAGCCCACGCTGGTGGGAACGGCGATGACCGGACAGCTCACCAGACCGCCGATAACGCTCGCCAGGGCGCCCTCCATGCCGGCGATGGCGATGACCACCTGCGCCTGGGCAAGTTCCTCGGCATGCGCGAGCAGGCGGTGCAGGCCTGCGACACCTACGTCGTAGAGGCGGTCGACCTCGTTGCCATAGAATTCGGCCGTCAACGCGGCTTCCTCGGCGACAGGCAGGTCGCTCGTGCCGGCACAGGCGACGACGATGCGTCCGTGGCCGGTGGGGGAGGGCTTGCCACCCACCAGGGCGAGCTGGGCGTCCGGGACATATCCCAGGTCGATGTCGTTGCCGAGAAGCTCGGCGGTGTGCGCGGCTTTTTCGGCATCCAAGCGCGTGACCAGGATGCGCTCCTGGTCTGCATCGAGTAATGCTTTGATAATGGCGGCAATTTGCTCGGCGGTTTTACCGGCACCGTAGACAACCTCGCCGGCTCCCTGGCGCACTCCGCGCGAAAGATCGAGCTGCGCAAAGCCCAGATCGGCGGTTGGCGCCGTTTGGATGCGCGTAAGGGCATCGGCAGGGGTGACTGATCCGCCGGCAACATCGCTCAGCAGCTGCTCAAGATCTCGCTTATCCATATATGTTCCCTTCGACGGCGCAAAGTCTAGCACTCAAAGGGTATGTTTCCGAACACTAAGACAAAATTGTTCGGAAACTATAGGACAGACTGATTCAATTGTTGGGCGAACTTGCTAGTCGCGCAGGATGATGTCCATGGCGAGCATCAGGTTGCGCTCGTCGATGGCAAACGGGGCGGCTTCGCGCGTCTTGGGCTTGGCGCAAAACGCGATGCCCGTGCCCGCGGCCTGAATCATGGGGATGTCGTTGGCGCCGTCGCCGATTGCCACGGTGTGTGCCATATCGACGCCGCACTCAACCGCCCAATCCAGCAGCTGGATGAGCTTGGATTCCTTGGTCACAATGTCTGTCGCCAGCTTGCCGGTGAGCTTGCCGTCCACGACCTCCAGGCGGTTAGCGAGGCAAAAGTCGATGCCCGCGGCGGCCACGATCTTGTCGGCGACCTCGTGAAAGCCGCCGCTTACCACGCCGACCTTCCAGCCCTTGCTGTGTGCCGAGCGCACAAGCTCTAGCGCGCCGGGGGTAAATGTCACGCGCTCAAAGGTGCGCTCGAATACGCTCTCGTCCAGGCCGGCGAGCAGCCCCACGCGTTCCTCGAGTGCTTGCTTAAAGTCTAGCTCGCCGCGCATGGCGCGCTCGGTGATCTGTGCCACCTGCTCGCCCACGCCGGCCTCTTCGCCCAACAGGTCGATGACCTCTTGGTTGATGAGCGTGGAGTCGATATCCATAACGATGAGGCGTGCGGTCATGACGGGCCTTTCCGAGTGCAGTTGTATTGGGGCACATTGTCGCACGCCGTGCGCCTGGGCGACGGCTGCGGTGCATCAATTGTTTCGTCTCCGTCAAGTCTTTGGGCAAGAGCTACTTTTTCGCGGCACATCGACGCGGGTGCGATAAGATAGAACGCCATGTCTGGCTGCGCGGTTTACGCAGGCTGGGCAAATCTGTACGACGCCGCCCGGAACGACACGGGGCGGCACAGATCCATAAAGGAGGATCACTGGTATGAGCCAGACCCGTCCCATCGACGAGCATTCCATGCACACCCGTACCTGCGGCGAGCTTCGCTTCGAGAACGTGGGCGAAGAGGTCACCCTCACCGGTTGGGTGAGCCGTCGCCGCGACCACGGCGGCCTTATTTTCTGCGACCTTCGCGACCGCGAGGGCATCACGCAGCTCACCTTCGACCCCGAGCACTCCGACGGCGACGCCTTTAAGATTGCCGAGACCATGCGTCCCGAGTGGCCCATCAAGATCCACGGTGTCGTGCGCTCCCGTGGCGAGGAGACCACCAACGCCAAGCTCGCGACCGGCGAGATCGAGGTCCTGACCGACCACGCCGAGGTGCTCAACACGTCCGTCACCCCGCCGTTCCAGATCGAGGACGGCATCGAGACCAGCGAGGACACCCGTCTGCGCTATCGCTATCTGGACCTCCGTCGTCCCGAGATGATGGCCAACCTCAAGCTGCGCTCCGACTTTACCTTTGCCATTCGCGAGGCGCTGCACAACCGTGAGTTCATGGAGGTCGAGACGCCCTCCCTGTTCAAGTCCACGCCCGAGGGCGCCCGCGACTTCATCGTTCCCAGCCGTATTCAGCCGGGCAACTTCTACGCCCTGCCGCAGTCCCCGCAGCTTCTGAAGCAGCTGCTCATGGTCGGCGGCGTCGAGCGCTACTACCAGGTTGCCAAGTGCTTCCGCGACGAGGACCTGCGTGCCGACCGTCAGCCCGAGTTCACCCAGGTCGATATCGAGATGTCCTTCGTGGACCAGAACGACGTTATGAGTGCACTCGAAGAAGTTCTGGCCGATGCCTTCGGCCGCATGGGCGTCGAGATGCCCACGCCGCTGCGTCGCATGAACTACTGGGAGGCCATGGACACCTATGGCTCCGACAAGCCCGATACCCGCTATGGCATGCACCTGGTCGACCTGACCGACATCTTTGCCAACTCCAAGTTCAAGGTCTTTGCGACTGCCGCAAACGAGGAGGGCTCTGTCGTCAAGGCCATCAACGCCAAGGGCGCCGGTGCCTGGGCACGTGCCAAGATCGATAAGCTCGCCGGCGTGGCCTCCACGTTTGGCGCCAAGGGCCTGGCATGGATCGCCTTCCGCGAGGACGGCTCCGTCAACAGCCCCATCGTCAAGTTCTTCTCGGACGAAGAGATGGCGGCTCTGCGCGAGCGCATGGACGTCGAGCCTGGCGACCTCGTGATGTTCGCCGCCGGCCCGCGCCTGCTCTCTGACGAGATCCTGGGCGGTATGCGTTCCCACATGGCCAACGCGCTCGAGATCAAGCGTGAGGGCCACGACTTCCTGTGGGTCGTCAACTTCCCGCTGTTCCACTGGGATGAGGACCGCAAGGCCTACGCTGCCGAGCATCAGCCCTTCACGCTGCCGACCGAGACCGACATCGCCAAGATCGAGGCCGACCCGCTGGCGGCCGGTTCCTGCACCTACGACTTTGTCATGGACGGCTTTGAGGCCGGCGGCGGCGGTATGCGTATCCACAACGCCGAGATGCAGATGTCTATGCTCAAGCTCCTGGGCTTCACCGAGGAGCGAGCCGAGTCGCAGTTCGGCTTCCTCATGGAGGCGCTCAAGTTTGGTGCACCCCCGATGGGTGGTTTTGCTCTGGGCCTGGACCGCGTGTGCATGCTGCTCACCGGTTCCGACTCCATCCGCGACGTCATGGCGTTCCCCAAGACGGCCAGCGGCTCCGACCTTATGTCGGGTGCTCCGAGTGCCGTTTCCGGCGCCCAGCTCAAGGACGTCAGCCTGCGCCTGATGTAGGCGAGCGGCTACCTATTGCCAGCAACGAGGGAAGGACGTGTGCCTTCCCTCGTTTTTTGTGAGACGGGGATGCGCCGGTAACGTACAATAACTACCACGTGGCTGGGTTTGCCGGCCGAATGTGCGATGTCGTGGGAGGGGACATGGTCGAGTTTACGAAGACGATTAAAGATCCGTTGGGACTGCATGCCCGCCCGGTTGCGCTGCTCTATGACATCATTGCCAAGCATCGTAGCGACGTGTCGGTCAGCATCGGCGACCGCCACACGGATGGCCGCGATGTTATGGGCCTCATGGCTCTCTACGGCGAGTGCGGCGAGAACATCATCTTCCGCGTTTCGGGTGTGGATGAGGCCTCCTGCGTCACGTCGATCAGAAACCTCTCGCTCTAACCTCAACAATGTGACAAGGGGACAGTCCCCTTTGTTGCATAAATTGGTATGACAAGGCACCGCAAAGAGATGGTCTTTGCGGTGCCTCTTTTGTTTCATAAAGGAAACTTTTTCGAAATCTGAATAGGGACCCTTTCCAAAAAGTTAACCACGTGCTAGTTTACTAAAGCGAACATAGACGTGGTTAACTTTTATCGCGTCGATGTTGAGGACGAACTGACGTTAGGAGCCACTCATGTCTTGCGGACCGCAGATGCCGGCCATGCCGCTTTCGATGGTAAAAGCGGGCGAAACCGTGCACGTGTCTCGTGTAAAGGGCAATGAGGACATGAAACACCACCTCAAGGACCTCGGCTTTGTCGAGGGCAACGAAATCCACGTGGTGAGCTCGAGTGGCGCCAATATCATCGTCACGGTGCTGGGCGCACGCTTTGGCATCGATTCCAAGGTCGCCATGCACATCATGACCGTCGGTTAGTCGACGGTATTTCTGTACGCACTGAAAGGGGGACAAGTAAATGAAGACGTTGGGTGACGTTAAGGTGGGCGAGAGCTCCACCATCGTCAAGCTTCACGGTGAGGGTGCGCTTCGCCGCCACCTTATGGACCTGGGGCTCATCAAGGGCACTTCGTTCAAGGTCGTGAAGGTTGCACCGCTCGGTGATCCGGTCGAGATCAACGTGCGCGGCTACGAGCTTTCCATCCGCAAGGAGGAGGCGGCCGTCGTCGAGGTCCAGTAAGGGCCCGAGACGTATATTTCTGCAGATAAAGTTAGGTTTTTCTAACTTGATGCTGCAACTTTGAAGCACATTATCCAGCCTGCGCGGAGAAAGCAGCGCAGGCACACAAGGAAGAAGGATTGAATGGCGGATTCTCAGATCCATGTCGCGTTGGCGGGTAACCCCAACTGCGGCAAGACCACGCTTTTCAACCTGATCACCGGCGCCAACGGCTACGTTGGCAACTGGCCCGGCGTCACGGTTGAGAAAAAGGAGGCCAAGCTCCTAAGCGACAAGAACGTTACCATCACGGACCTCCCTGGCATCTACTCGCTTTCCCCCTACAGCCCCGAGGAGCAATGCTCGCGCGATTACCTCATGAGCGGCGAGCCCGATGTTGTCGTCCAAGTCGTCGATGCCACCAACCTCGAGCGTAACCTGTACCTGGCGCTTCAGGTTATCGAGACCGGCCTGCCCGTGGTCGTTGCCCTCAACATGGCCGACCTGGTCGAGAAGAACGGCGATAAGATCGACACGGACAAGCTCTCCAAGAAGCTCGGTTGTCCGGTCATGATGATCTCGGCTCTTAAGAACAAGGGCATCACGGAGCTCTTCGAGCAGGTTAAGAAGTCTGCTGCTTCCAGGGGCCAGGTGCCGGAGCACAAGTTTGATTCTTCTATTGAGGACGTTCTGGACCACATCGAGAACAACCTTCCGGCGAGCGTTCCCGCCAACAAGCGCCGCTATTACGCCGTCAAGCTGTTCGAGCGTGATGCAGACGCCTGCAAACTCATCAACCTCACCAAGGAGAAGGCCGCTCGCGTGGAGGAGCTGGTCGCCCAGTGCGAGCAGGACTGCGACGACGATGCCGAGTCCATAATCACCGGTGAGCGCTATGGCGTCATCGCGCATATCATCGATGAGTGCCTCACTAAGGCTCCGGCCAAGATGAGCACCTCCGAGAAGATCGACCGCGTGGTTACCAACCGTATCCTGGGCCTGCCGATCTTTGTTGTCATCATGTTCTGCGTGTACTACATCGCCGTTTCCACCTTGGGCGGCACGGTGACCGACTTCACCAACGACCAGCTCTTCGGCACCGACGGCTGGTACGTGCTCGGCCAGGGTCGCGACGCCTACGATGCAGCTGTCGAGGCCGCGGGCGATGCTGCCGATTCGGTTGATCCGGCGGAGTATGGCCCGTATGTTCCGGGTATTACCACCATGGTCCACGACGCCCTCGTGGCGGGCGGCACCGAGGACGGTGGCCTGGTCGATTCGCTGGTCTGCGACGGCATCGTCGGCGGCCTGGGCGCCATCTTCGGCTTTGTGCCGCAGATGTTCCTGCTGTTCGTCATGCTGTCCTTCCTGGAGGACTGCGGCTACATGGCCCGCGTCGCCTTCATCATGGACCGCGTGTTCCGCCGCTTTGGCCTGTCCGGTAAGTCCTTTATCCCCATGCTCGTGTCCTCGGGCTGCGGCGTCCCCGGCGTCATGGCTACCAAGACCATCGAGAACGAGAAGGACCGCCGCATGACGGTCATGACCACCACGTTCATTCCCTGTGGCGCTAAGCTGCCGATCATCGCCCTGCTCATGGGTTCTATCATCGGCGATTCTTCCACCACCGCCGCGTGGATCAGCCCGCTCTTCTACTTCCTGGGCGTCTTTGCCGTCATCGCCTCGGGCCTCATGCTCAAGAAGACCAAGCTCTTCGCCGGTCGCCCGACGCCGTTTGTTATGGAGCTTCCTGCCTACCACTTCCCGGCGATTCGCTCTTGGGCGTTGCATGTGTGGGAGCGCTGCTGGGCCTTTATCAAGAAGGCCGGCACGGTCATCTTCGCGTCCACTGTCGTGGTTTGGTTCCTGTCCAACTTTGGTAGCTACAACGGCTCCTTTGGCTTCCTGCCTGCGATGGACGGCATCCCCGAGGAGTTCATGGACTACTCCGTGCTTGCCATGCTGGGCAACCTGGTCGCCTGGATCTTTGCCCCGCTCGGCTTTAGCACCTGGCAGGCAACCGCGCTGACCGTCTCGGGCCTTGTGGCTAAGGAGAACGTCGTCGCAACCGCCGGTTCGCTGCTGTCCGTCGCCGACGCCGGCGAGACTGACCCGAGCCTGTGGACCGCGTTCGCCGGCATGTTCCCGACCATGGGCGCTTGCGTTGCCTTTGGCGCTTTCAATCTGCTGTGCGCTCCGTGCTTTGCCGCCATAGGTACTATTCGCAACCAGATGGATTCCGGCAAGTGGACTGCGATTGCCATCGGCTATGAGTGCGCCTTTGCTTGGGTAATCGGCCTGTTCATCAACCAGTTCTACAACCTGTTTGTGTTGGGACAGTTTGGTATCTGGACGATTGTGGCCATCGTGCTGCTGGTTGCGATGCTCTTCCAGATCTTCCGTCCCATGCCTAAGCATGTATGGACCGACGAGGACGAGACCAACGCCGCTTCCGCCGCAGTTTCCGCTTAAGTCCGAATAAGGATCAGCCCCTTTCCACGAGCCCGGGTGTCCCAGCGACACTCGGGCTTTTTGGTGGGGGAGATGTGGCGTTTCCGCAGATAAAACCGACCAAAATAAACCTGTCCCTTTTTGGTAGGTGGAGAATGGGGTAAAGTAAGTGATGGTTAACTAGAGGAGGCTTGCTATGGCACCTATCGATATTGTTGTGCTGGCTGTTATCGGTATTGCGTTTGTCGCCGTGTGCGTGCGCATCTACCGCAAGGGCACCTGCGCCGACTGCGCTCAGGGTGGCGTTTGCACGGGGCATTGCTCCAACAAAAAGACGTGCGCTGCACTTAAGGGCGTCGACAAAATCGCCGAAGACTTGGGTCGCGGTATCAAATAAGGTCTAGGCATCCAAGCGCCTCGCGAGCATCCGTTCGCGGGGCGCTTTGCACATTTGGGGGCGAGCGCGGCGAGTTGAAGAGTGATTTTGGGGTATCGTTACCTGTACTGTTAATTGGCAACTTATCTATAACGGAGTATCCCCATGAGCGCTCGCGTAACCATGAAGGACATAGCCGCCGAGCTTGGCGTTTCCATCAATACCGTGCACAAGGCCCTGACGGGTAAAGCCGGCGTGAGCGAATCCGTGCGCTCCAAGGTGAATGCTAAGGCCGAGGCCATGGGTTACCATCGCAATACGAGTGCCTCGAGCCTGCGCCGCAAGGATATCAACCTGGTGTTTTGCCTGCCCCGCGCATCGCGCGAGGGAGCGTACTTTTTCCGTTACCTGTGGGAAGGCTGCAACCGCTTTGAGCAGGAGGTCATCGACCGGGGCATTACGGTTGAGCGTGTTGAATTTGGCGTGGGTGGCTACGCTGATGCGCTCGAGCAGATTGATGAGCGCCTGCAGGTAGGCGAGAAGATTGATGGCCTGCTTGCCTATGTTCCGAGCGATGACCGCGCAACCGAGCTTTTGAGGCAGATTGCCGAGGCGGGTGTGGCGATCGAGCTCGTCGATGGCGACCGACCGCACCTCGATCGCCTGGGTGCCAGTCTGGCAGACTATTCCGCGGCGGGCAGTCTTATGGCAGAGCAGGCGGCAAACCTGGTTCACGCTTCTGGGGCTGACGCCCGCGTGCTCCTGTTGGCGGGCGACCCCTATACCGATTCACACTATCTGACCGCCCGCGCCTTCCATAATTACTTGCGCGAACGTGATATTCCATGGCAGGTTGAGGATCTTGCTGGCGCCCATGCGCAAGTCAAACAGCTCGAGCGCGAGCTTGAGCAGCGCTTGAGTGCGCCGGATGCTCCCGAGCTCATCTGTAGCGTTTTTGCCGTTGGTTCCGAGGTAGTCGCCAACGCGCTTGTTTCGAGCGGCAAGGCCGGCAAGGTCATGGTAATCGGCAACGACCTGTTCCCCGAGAGCGCCTTGGCCTTGTGTCGTGGCATCTTTACCAATATTGTCTATAAAGACCCGGTGAGTCTGGCCTACCGCGGTGCCAAGACTTTGGGCGAGTATTTGCTGTGGGGTAAAACTCCGGCGGAGCCCGTGCAGAAGGGTGCTGTGGAGATGGTGTTTGCCAGCAACGTTGACCGTTACTGCGAGCTTGCGGGAATTTAGCCGTTTGGTCTGGTACCCCCTCTTGCGACGTGCATTTTTTGGAGTATTCAGCAATGGCGTGTCCCGAAAGAGGCTCAGAACGACTGTTTTAAGTGCCGCCCATGGCGGAATTAGCCCTCGGCGGCACGTATTTTTTGCGATTTGGCGCCAAATTAGCATCAAATAGGGCATTGAGGACGGTGCGTGGTGCGCTTCGATGTTGAATACTCCCAAAAATGCACGGCGGAACATGACCCACCTGGCCAAAAGCGCTCAAGTTCGGCATTCGGGGACGCCTGCCAATTCACAATACATACAAGTCACGGCTCTAGTAACCGTTGAACGGGCAAAATCGACCGTTCACCCCATGGTGGTTAGGTGAACGTTCACCTTTTAAGTCGCAATGAATTAGTATAGTGAACGTTCACCTAGAGGATAACGAGCGCAACGCGCGCCCGCTCCGCCAACAAAGGGGTTGTTTGATGAAAAACTTCATGGACGATCAGGATTTCCTGCTGAGCACCAAGACCGGCGAGGAGCTGTTCCACAACTTTGCCGAGGGCATGCCCATCGTCGACTACCACTGCCACATTTCTCCCAAGGAGATTTGGGACGACAAGCGTTTTGAGAACATCACCGAGGTTTGGCTGGGCGGTGACCACTACAAGTGGCGCCTGATGCGTGCAAACGGCGTTGATGAGCGCTTCATTACCGGCGATGCCCCTGCTCGTGAGAAGTTCCAGAAGTGGGCCGAGACCCTGGGCCGTTGTGTGGGCAACCCCGTCTTTGAGTGGAGCCACCTGGAGCTTAAGCGTTACTTTGGCTACGAGGGCGTCCTCAACGGCAAGACTGCCCAGGAGGTCTGGGACCTTGCCAACGCCAAGCTCGCTGAGGCCAGCTTTACCTGCCGTAACCTGATCAAGCAGTCCAACGTCCGCATGATCTGCACTACCGACGACCCCGCCGACAGCTTTGAGTGGCACAAAAAGATTGCCGCCGACGACAGTTTTGACGTTCAGGTCGTTCCCGCCATGCGCCCCGATGCCGCCCTGCGCATCGAGCGTGGCCAGGAGTTCGCCGATTACTGCAAGCATCTCTCCGAGGTTGCCGGCGTTGAGATCGGCGACTTCGAGGGCATGAAGGCCGCCATCTCCAAGCGCTACGATGTCGCCCACGAGCTGGGCTGCCGCGCTTCCGACCACGCGCTCGACTACGTTATGTACGTTCCGGCTACCGCCGACGAGATCGAGACTATCTTTGCCAAGGGCCTTGCCGCCGAGCCGCTTACCGAGGACGAGGTCCTCAAGTACAAGACGGCCTTTATGCAGTTCGTCGCCGGCGAGTATGTCCGCCTTGGCTGGGCCATGCAGCTGCACTTTGGCTGCAAGCGTGACAACAACCGCGCTATGTTCGCCAAGCTCGGTCCCGACACCGGCTACGATTGCATCTCCAACTACACGCCGTCCGACCAGCTCGCCGATTTCCTCAACTCCATCCAGGAGACCTGCGGTCTGCCCAAGACCATCCTGTACAGCTTGAACCCCATCGACAACACCATGATCGATACCGTGATGGGCTGTTTCCAGGAGGCTCCGACTGCCGGTAAGATCCAGAACGGTTCCGCCTGGTGGTTCAACGACAACGAGGTCGGTATGCGCGAGCAGCTCACGGCTCTGGCCAACGAGGGCGTCCTGGGCAACTTTGTCGGCATGCTCACCGACTCTCGCTCCTTTCTGTCCTATCCGCGCCACGAGTATTTCCGTCGCGTGCTGTGCAGCGTGATCGGCGAGTGGGTCGAGCAGGGCAAGTATCCGGCCGACATGGAGCTGCTGGGAGCCATCGTGCGCGACATCAGCTACAACAACGCGGTCCGCTACTTTGGCTTTGACCTGGATACCGTCGAGGCCTAAACCCGCATCGAATCACACCGAACTCGGGAGCGCCGTTGCCACACGCGGCGCCCCCGTTTTGCCTGCACGCTAACAGCAATCTAAGGAGAGACATCGATGGAGAACATCAGCTACGAGACGCTCGAGAAGATCGGCTACAAGGGCTACCTGCTGCCCAAGGACGCGCCCGAGAAGGTTCTGCAATTTGGCGAGGGCAATTTCCTGCGCGCCTTCGTCGACCGCTTCTTTGACATGGGCAACGAGGCAACCGGCTGGAACGGCAAGGTTGTCATGGTCCAGCCCATCAGCGGCGCCTTTGGCTTTGCCGATGGTATCAACGCCCAGGACGACCTGTACACCGTGTTGGTGCGCGGCAAGGAGAACGGCAACACGGTTGACGAGTCCCGCGTGATCAGCGCCTGCAGCCGCTGCATCAACCCGTACCGCGAGGACGACTACCGCGCCATGATGGAGGTCGCCGTCTCCGACGATTTGGAGATTATCGTCTCCAACACCACCGAGGCCGGTATCGCCTACGACCCGTCCTGCAAGGCCGACGACATGCCGCCCGCGAGCTTCCCCGCCAAGCTTGCCCAGGTGCTCCACACTCGCTGGGCCGCCGGCAAGCCGGGCGTCATCGTGCTCGCCTGCGAGCTCATCGATCACAACGGCGAGGAGCTGCTGCGCATCATGAACCAGTACGTGAGCGACTGGGGCTGGGAGGACGAGTTCTCGCAGTGGATGGCCAACGACTGCACCGTCTGCACCACGCTTGTCGACACCATCGTACCGGGCCGTATCCGCGACGCATCCGAGGCCGCCGCGGTGGCTGAGCGTCTGGGCTACGAGGATCCCTTCCTGGCCGTGCGCGAGCCCTTCCAGATGTGGGGCATCCAGGGCGACGAGTCGCTT
>USBA01000048.1 GCA_900552735.1 uncultured Collinsella sp.
GCCATCGCGGTTGTAGGCACTCGTAAAGCAATAGCCCGCATCGTCGGTGGTGCCGGTCTTGCCGCCGATGTTGCCATCTTGGCCCAGCAAATAGTTATGCGTGTCCATGGAATGCGAATGGTCGGTGCCGTCGGCGCCCGTGACCTCGATCCAGGAATCCTCGCTCGCTACGACCTCGCGGATCGTGTCGTTTTTCATGGCCTCCTGCATCATCAGCGCCACGTCATGTGCGGTTGAGTGCATATCGCCAGCCCACTCATCAAAGTCCAGACCATGCGGGTTTTCAAAAAGCGTACCGGTACAGCCGAGCTTCTTAGCGCGCTCGTTCATGGCCTTCACAAAGGTGGCCTCGGCGTCTTTGGTCTTAGGGTCGATCTTCTTGCCCACATATTCGGCGAGCACGATGGCGGCGTCGTTGCCCGAGGGAATCATCAGGCCGCGCAGCGCCTGCTCCACGGTAAGCTTGTCGCCTTCGAGCAAGCCGGCGGTCGAATTGCCCACGGTGGCTGCGGCTTTGCTCACCGTGACCTTCTCGTCCATCTTGCAATTCTCGACGGTTAGGATTGCGGTCATGACCTTGGTGATCGAGGCAATTTTGACCTGCTCATCGGCGTCGCGGGCATAGTAGACGGTGCCGTCTTTGCCCATGACGAGGGCATTGGTCGCATCGATATCGGGCAGGTTTTCGGCCGTGATGCCGCGCGCATCGGCGGTTTTGCCGCAAACATTGTCGGTCGTGAGCACTTGGGCGCCGGCGACGGTGGGCGCGCCAGCAGCAAGGGCGATAGCGCAGACAAAGCCGGCGGCAAGCTGGGCTGAGCGCTTTGCAAAAGAGGTAAGGGACTTCACGGATTTCGCTTTCGACGGGATGGTCTCTTCTGGAACTAGAGTATATCGTTTGCCGGCGTCGGCGATCATCGCGGGCGTGCGGGGCCCACATCCGCGCCCGAACGGGCGCAAGGGTGCTTAAGGCCGACTTAATCACCCACGCTTGTTGTGTGTGACGGGCGCCCCCTCGGGCATAATGGAGCGCGAGAGGAGCACGCATGAACGAGCGCATTTTGGTAGTTGATGACGAGAAGGCCATCGCCGACTTGGTTGGTATCTACCTTACAAAAGAGGGCTTTGATGTCCAGATTGCCTATAGCGGGGCCGATGCCGCCAAGGCAATCTTGGAGCAGGAGTTCGATCTGGCGCTGCTGGATGTCATGCTGCCCGATATCGATGGGTTTGAGCTGCTGCGTACAATCCGTTCCAGCCATACCTATCCCGTGATCATGCTGACGGCGCGCGATGCGCAGCAAGACAAGATCGAGGGCCTTTCGCTTGGCGCGGACGATTACGTGGTTAAGCCGTTCCGCCCGCTGGAGCTTATTGCGCGCGTTCACGCTCAGCTGCGTCGTTACACCAGCTACGGCAGCCGCGCGCAGGCGGTCGAGTCGCCGACCATTCAGCTCGACGGCTTGGAGATCAACCGCGACGCTCGTTCCGTGACGGTGGACGGTGCACCGGTACGCCTCACACCCACCGAGTATTCAATCTTGCTGTATCTGGTCGAGCATCGCGGCAGCGTGGTGGCCGTGGAGGACCTGTTTCGCGCGGTATGGAACGAGGACTTTATGCCCGGCTCCAACAATACGGTGATGGTGCACATTCGCCACTTGCGCGAAAAGATCGGCGACGACGCACAAAAGCCGCGCTTTATCAAAAACGTCTGGGGCGTCGGCTACATCATCGAATAACGCTTTTCGCTTGTGAGGATCTTGATATGACAAAAGACGATAGACAAGCGTTCGAGGTGCCCGATCGACTCTTTGAATACGTGAGGTCAGTCGTTGACAACCGCGCGCTTGCAACGGTGCTGCTCTTTTTGCTGAGCCTGCTGCTGATTGGCATCGATAACATCGCTGGAATCTTGGCAGTGCTGCTTGTCGGCTTTTTGCTGATCGATCGATTTGAGATCGTGCGCCGCTGCATGGTGATTGGCGGCGCCGCGTGGGCCATGACGTTGGCGATTGGCGCCATGGCGCTCGGCGGCATCGAAGGGCCGGTGCTGTTCGATGCCGGCTTTGTATTCAACATGCTTGGCTTTGTGCTGGCGCTTGCCGCGTGCGTGCTGTTCTTGTGCGGCCGCGCCCTGTACTACCAGGGCTACGAACAGGGCGAGCAGCATGCCGATTGTGTGCTGGCCGCTCGTATTCAAGATTGCCTGATCGATCACCCCGACACCTGGGACAACATTGACGGCGACTTCTTGGAGGTCGAGGGCGCCCTTAACCGCGTGCGTGACCGTGAGCGCAAGGTGCAGCAAGCTCTGCGTGACGAGTCGCATCGCAAGGACGATTTGGTCACGTACTTGGCACATGACCTACGCACCCCGCTTGCCAGTGTGGTGGGCTATCTTTCGCTGCTGCAAGAGGCTCCTGAGCTGCCGGTTGAGCAACGTGCGCACTTTACGGGCGTGGCTCTCGACAAGGCGCACCGGCTCGATGCACTCATCGAAGAGTTCTTCGATATCACGCGCTTTGACTTCCACGATATCGTGCTCACGCGCGGCTATGTTGATCTGGGGTTGCTGCTGGCTCAGGTGGCTGACGAGTTCTATCCCATCCTCAACGAGCAGCATAAGGAAGCTCAAGTTGATATTCGCGAGGACCTGACGGTGCTCGTGGATGGCGACAAGATGGCGCGCGTGTTCAACAACATCATGAAAAACGCCGTCGCCTATAGCTATGAGGGCTCGACTATCACGATCGAGGCCGGGCGCCAAGACGATGGCGGCGTGCGCGTGCGCTTTATCAATCAGGGCGATCCTATCCCTGCGGCAAAGCTCAAAGTGATCTTTGAGAAGTTCTATCGCCTGGATGCGGCGCGTGCGACCAATCGCGGTGGTGCCGGTCTGGGCCTTGCTATTGCCAAGGAGATCATCGCGGCACACGGCGGTACCGTTGCATGTGAATCGACGCCCGAACACACGATATTCACCATCGAGCTGCCCGCCGCATAGCCAGCGTGCCCTTACAAACACTTGACAATGCGCTCACGTGCATATGAGCCGCGATTTCTACTATCGATACTGCTGAATTGATATCGATGTGGAGGTATGCGGTATGACGGCTGCTGCGGCTGTGGAGCCCACGGAGCTTGAAGAACTCATGGAAGCGCAGGCCGAGGCCGCGCACGAGCGCGAGGTTGGGGATGCGACTCGCCCCACGGCAGAGGATCTTGCCGCCTCGCCGACGCGCATCGACGTCGAGGGCCTCGACCTGTTCTATGGCGACCATCATGGGCTTAAGAATGTGTCCATCAAGATTCGCGACAAGCAGATTACCTCGTTTATCGGTCCATCGGGCTGCGGAAAGTCCACGTTGCTGCGCTGCTTTAACCGCATGAACGACGGCATCAAGGATTGCCGCATCGAGGGCAAGATTGCGCTCGATGGTCAAGATATCCTGGGCGACTACGACATCTGCCGCTTGCGCCAGCGCGTGGGCATGGTGTTCCAGCGCCCCAACCCGTTTCCCATGAGCATCTACGACAACGTCGCCTACGGTCCTCGCGGCATGGGAGTGCGCGACCGCGTCGTGCTCGACGAGCTGGTCGAGGATTCCCTTCGTCGCGCTGCGCTATGGGATGAGGTCAAGGACAAGCTCAAAGAGTCGGGTCTGGGTCTTTCGGGCGGCCAGCAGCAGCGTCTGTGCATCGCCCGCGCACTTGCCGTGCAGCCCGACATTCTGCTGATGGACGAGCCGACCTCGGCACTCGACCCTGTGTCGACGCTGGTGGTGGAGCAGCTGGCCTGCGAGCTCAAAGAGACCTGCACGCTCGTGGTCGTTACGCACAATATGCAGCAGGCGGCGCGTATCTCCGATTCGGTCGCATTCTTTTTGCTGGGTGAGCTGGTGGAGCACGCGCCCACCGCGCAACTCTTCAAGAATCCGACCGATCCGCGCACGGCGGATTATTTGACGGGGCGTTTTGGCTGATACCATCTAGTAAAGGTACCTTTAAGGTTAAGATGCGGTCATGCCGGCCGCAAAGGGGTTCAACATGATCTATTACGTCGAGGACGATGACAACATCAGGGATTTGACGGTCTATGCGCTGCGCAAGCAGGGGATCGAGGCCGAAGGCTTTTCGTGCGACGGCGAGTTTAAGGCCGCCGTGGCGCGACGGGTACCCGATGCCGTCCTGCTCGACATCATGCTGCCCGATACCGATGGCTTGGCGATTATGCGCCGCCTGCGTGCCGATCGCCTGACGGCGACGGTGCCCATCATGATGCTTACCGCCAAGGACACCGAGCTCGACAAGGTGATGGCGCTCGATGGCGGTGCCGACGATTACCTGACTAAACCCTTCTCGCTCATGGAGCTCGCCAGCCGCTGCCGCGCATTGCTGCGTCGCGGCGGCATGGTCAAACAGGCAAGCGATGTGCTCAGCGTGGGCGACATTGTGCTCTCGCCCAGCCATCGCGAGGTGACCGTTGCCGGCGAGCCGCTTAAGCTCACCCTGCGCGAGTTCGACCTTCTCGAGTACCTCATGCGCAAGCCCGGCGTGGTCTTTACCCGCGAGTCGTTGCTGCAGAGCGTGTGGGGCTGGGACTTCGACGGCGGTTCGCGCACCGTTGACGTGCACGTGCAGACGCTTCGCCAAAAACTAGGCGAGCATGCCGGCGCCATCGAGACTGTGCGCGGCGTGGGCTACCGCTTGGCCGAGCCTTCTGCCGGCGATGGTGCCGAAGGTGACGACACCGCGGCCACCGCATCGGAGGAGTAACCCGTGGTCTTCGCCCCCCAGGGAAAACATACGCTGTCGCACCGCGTTTTTGTGACGATCTTTGTCTGCGCCATGGCGGTTATCGTGGCGTTTACGGTGCTGGGTGCGTTCTTTGTGCAAAACACCTTGGCGGATGCCACGAGTGCCAACCTGGCGCAGGAAACCGAGCTCATTGCTGCCGCCCTCGACGAGCAGCAGGAGCCCATCCCGTTCTTGCGTAGCCTCGATCGCGAGGACTTGCGCATCACGCTGATTAACAAGGATGGATCGGTTGCCTACGACAACGAGGCGTCGCCTTCCACACTGCCCAACCACGGCGATCGCCCCGAGGTCATCGAGGCCTTTGAGAATGGTTCGGGTTCCGCGGAGCGCGCAAGCTCTACGCTCGACGAGATTATGCTGTATCGCGCCGTCGCCCTTGATAACGGCCAGGTTGTCCGCTTGGCGCAGGCCCAGCCTGGCGTTGCGGCGATTTTGCTGTCGATGGTGGCGCCGATGCTGCTTATCGCAGCAGCGGGTGCGGTACTCTCGTTTTTTATGGCGCGCCGCGAGTCCCGTGCCATCATCGCGCCGTTGCAAGAGGTGGATTTGGACCACCCACGCCGTAGCTATGAGCACGCCTATGCCGAGATGGTCCCCATGCTTGAGCGTATCGAGTCGCAGCGCCAGGAGCTCAAGCGCCAAATGGCGGTGCTAGCGGACAACGACCGTATGCGCCGCGAGTTCACGGCGAATATCACCCATGAGCTCAAGACGCCGCTTACGGCGATTTCGGGCTATGCCGAGCTCATCGCAAACGGCATGGTCGAGGGCGAGGACGACCTGCGCAACTTTGGCGGTCGCATCTATCGTGAGGCGGGCCGTTTGGCGGCGCTTGTCAACGACATCCTTACGCTGTCTAACTTGGACGAGGCCGAGCGTGCAACTGAGGGCGAGGCGGTGCCCATTGGGTCCACGGAGCCTATTGAGCTCTCGCGTGCCATCTACGCGGTTGAGCAGCGTCTTGAACAGGTCGCCCGTCAGGCGAATGTGACGATAAGTCATGAGACCAAGCCTGTGGTCATCGAGGGCGTGTCGCGCTTGATTGACGAGCTCATCTATAATCTGGCAAGCAACGCCATCCGCTACAATCGACCCGGCGGTACGGTTACGCTGCAGTGCGGCACCAACGACGAAGGCCATCCGTTCCTTGCGGTCGCCGACACGGGAATCGGTATCGCGCCTGAAGAACAGGGCAAGGTATTTGAGCGGTTCTATCGCGTGGACAAGAGTAGGTCCAAGGCGCGCGGCGGAACCGGTCTGGGGCTTGCCATTGTCAAGCATGCGGCCCTGTATCATCACGCCACGCTCGATCTGTCGAGCGAGTTGGGCGTGGGAACCACCATTACGGTGACGTTTCCCATACAGCAGGACGAGCCATTCGCATAGCGATACAACATAGATATTGATGCAGACGCCGCATTTGACTTTCGGGTGCGGCGTTGTTGTGCAATTTTACGATTGCTTCCGACATTTTTACAGGAGAGCCTGTTTCTTATGTATAGAGTTTGGTCTCGGTAAAAAGATGCGATAACATACGGACAGTTTTGTCAATCCGAACTGGGGAAATGAAAGGCAAGCTGCATGACCCTTCTCGAACTGTTCCAGCTGCTCAAAAAGCACCTTCAGCTGGTCATCGCCCTTCCGGTGGTCTGCGCGATCGCCATGGGCATCGTGTCCTTCGTTGCGATGGACAACACCTACACCGCGACGACGAGCATGTACATTCTCGCTAAGACCGACGATAGCGGTCAGATGAGCTACAACGATCTCTCGGCGAGCCAGATGCTTTCCAACGATATTGCCACGCTGCTGGATAGCGATAGCGTTAAGAGCGGCGCCGCCAAGGAACTGGGCCTCACCGATCTGGATGACTACAAGGTGTCTGTTTCCTCCGAGACCACCACGCGTGTCATTACGCTTTCGGTTACCGGCACCGATGCCAAGGAGACGGCTGAGGTCGCAAAGGCCATAGCTAGCTCGGTGAGTACGGTCGCTCAGAACGTCGGCGCTGCCCAGAGCATCAACGTTATCGACGAGGCTAAGACCCCCGAAGCCCCCAGCGGCCCCAAGCGTATGCTGTACGTTGCTGTCGCGTTCCTCGCGGGCATCTTTATCGCAGTTGCCTATGTCGTTTTGGCAGACATGCTCAACACCCGCATCCGCGGTGCCGAAGAGGCAGAAGAGCTCCTGGGCATTCCCGTTGTTGGCCGAATTCCGGCTATGAAAGGTGGTAAATAGGCATGGCTAAGGCAAAGAACACCGATAAGCTCGTTGTACAGAATGCCGCCAAGACCCTTCTGGCCAACATCCGCTTTGCGAGCGTGGACGACCCCATTCGCACCATCACCGTTACGTCCTCGATTCCCAACGAGGGCAAGTCTACGGTTTCCATTAACCTTGCTCAGGCAATCGCCACGAGCGGCAAGTCCGTGCTCCTGGTCGAGGCCGATATGCGCCGCAGGTCCCTTTCCGATATGCTCGGCGTTCGTTCGCGCGGCGGACTCTATGCGGTCCTTTCCGAGCAGATCTCCATTGACCAGGCGATTGTCGAGACGGGTCAGAAGAACTTCTACTTCCTCGATGCCGAGCCGCATATTCCCAATCCTGCCGACATCATCGTCTCTCACCGCTTTGCCAAGCTGGTAAAGGCACTGTCCGCCAAGTTTCAGTACGTCATCTTTGATGCTCCCCCGGTCGGCACCTTCATCGATGCTGCCGAGATCGCAAGTCTGACCGACGGCACGCTGTTCGTGGTGCGCGAGGACTTCACCAAGCGCGAGGAGGCGCTCAACGCCATCGGTCAGCTTAAGAAGTCCGAGAAGGTCAAGCTCATCGGTACCGTTATGAACTACTGCGAGACCGAGACCAGCGAGTACTACTACTCCTACTACACCAAGGACGGTAAGAAGGTGAAGAAGGGCTCCGACGATCAGGGGACTTCCAAAAAGGGCATCTTCACCAACCGAGCAAACGTTTAGTTGATTAAGGCTGACCTATGCGTGACATTCATTGCCATATCTTGCCGGGTGTAGACGACGGCGCCGCCGATCTCGATGAGAGCTTGGCGATGCTCGAGGCTGCCAAGCGGGCCGGTGTAACCAGAATCGTTTGCACTCCTCACTGCCGTGATCCCTATTTTGATTACGACAAGATGTGGGATGCCTTTGAACTGCTGCGTGATAACGCTGACGGTTTTCCGCTCCAGATGGGCTTCGAGGTCAACCATCGAAAGCTCGTTGAGCTTGGTATCGATGCCGCGGAGCACTTGCATTTCGATGGGACCAACGAGTTTCTGCTCGAGCTTTCGACGCATGCCGATGCGTATGCGTTTAGAGAGTACGAGAACACGATTTACGATTTGCAGTGCCGTGGCTACCAGGTGATCATCGCTCATCCTGAGCGCTATCGTGCGGTTCAAAAGGATGTAAGCGTGGCGGAGCGCCTGGTCGATATGGGCTGCAAGCTGCAGGCTTCGGCGGACTTTATTGCCGGCGGTCGCTTTGGTCGCGAAAAAAAGCCGGCACAGCGTCTGTTCGATCAGAACCTGTACAGCTTCATCGCGAGCGATGCCCATAACGTGGGTCATTACGACTGCCTGGCGAAGGCTCGCGCGAAGTTTAGCGTGCGCGGAGCTCATTTTCGCTAAAATCTGTCCCTAACGTTCGCATTGAATGAAAGGGCAGCCATGGATATTCAACTTGAGACGGGATGCTTTGATGACGCGGCGTTGGTGCGCCGCGTCGTTTTTATGGACGAGCAGGGCTACGAGAATGAGTTCGATGCTATCGACGAGGATCCAAACTGCATTCATGTGACGCTCTATGTAGACGGCGAGCTTGCCGGTTGCTCGCGCGTGTTTCCCGAAGAGCTTGAGCGCGTGGCTGACGCAGGGGCCCCGGTGTTGCCGGCATGCGACATGGACGAAGGCGTTGCGGCGGGGGAGACCTACATTATGGGGCGCGTCGCCGTGCTGCCGGCTATGCGTCGTCGCGGACTGGCGAGTGCGATTGTCGAGGCCAGTGCTGTGTGTGCACGCGATGCCGGCGCTAAGCTTATTAAGCTGCATGCGCAGGAATACGTGTTACCGCTCTATGCAAAGGTGGGCTACACGCAAATTGCCCCGGTAGATTACGAAGACGAGGGCCAACCCCATGTCTGGATGGCCAAGCGCGTAGATGGCAGATAGGGACGTTCCTTTTCTGCTGGCAGTTGGGGACGCTCCTTGGCAATTGGCGCATCGGAGCGCTTAGACATACAGATTTTCGATTCCGTATGTATATATGCGCGCTAATGGGTTATAAAATCTAAGTCTGAACATAGCAGGTCTGCGATTCGGCTCGGGCGACCGGGCCGTTTTTGCGGACGGGGGTAGCGCGAAAGGACTGCACATGCGTCAATTTAAGACCGAGAGCAAAAAACTGCTCGACCTCATGATCAACTCCATCTACACCAATAAGGAAATCTTCCTGCGCGAGCTTATCTCTAACGCGAGCGACGCCGTCGACAAGCTCAACTTTAGGAGCCTGCAGGACCCGAGCGTCAAGATCGACCAGGGCGACCTGGCCATTCGCGTCTCCTTTGATAAAGACGCCCGCACCATTACCATCTCGGATAACGGCATTGGCATGACCGCCGAGGAGCTCGAGCGCAATCTGGGCACCATCGCCCATTCCGGCTCCGAGGAGTTTAAGACCGAGAACGCCGAGCAGCAGGGTTCGGATGTCGACATCATCGGCCAGTTTGGCGTGGGCTTCTACTCGGCTTTTATGGTCGCCAGCCATGTGAAGGTCGTCAGCCGCGCCTATGGCGAGGACACCGCTCACGTGTGGGAGTCTGATGGTCTTGAGGGTTACACCATCGAAGATGGCGAGCGCGCCGAGCACGGCACCGATGTCATCCTGACGCTGCGTGAGAACGAGAAGCTCGACGCCGACGGCGAGGCCGAGACCTACGATCGCTTCCTGACCGAGTGGGGCCTCAAGAGCCTGATTCAGCAGTACAGCAACTATGTGCGTTACCCGATTCAGATGATGGTGTCCAAGAGCCGCCAGAAACCCAAGCCCGAGGACGCCGGCGACGATTACAAGCCCGAGTACGAGGACTACCAGGAGCTCGAGACCGTCAATTCCATGACACCGATCTGGAAGAAGCGCAGCTCCGATGTCGAGCAGAAGGACTACGACGAGTTCTACAAGTCCACGTTCCACGACTTTGACGATCCTGCGCGCACCATCAGCTTCCACGCCGAGGGCACGCTCGAGTATGACGCCCTGCTGTTTGTGCCGGGACGCGCGCCGTTCGATCTGTACAGCAAGGACTACGAGAAGGGTCTGGCGCTCTACAGCTCCAACGTCCTGATCATGGAGAAGTGCGACGACCTGCTGCCCGACTACTACAACTTTGTCCGCGGCGTCGTGGATTCCGCCGACGTGTCGCTCAACATCTCGCGCGAGACGCTGCAGCAGAACCGTCAGCTCAAGGCCATCGCCAAGCGTGTGGAAAAGAAGATTACCGCCGACCTTGAGGATATGCGTGACAACGACCGCGAGGCCTACGAGAAGTTCTTTGAGAACTTTGGCCGCGGTCTTAAGTACGGCATCTACTCGAGCTATGGCATGAAGGCCGATGAGCTCGCCGACCTGCTGCTGTTCTGGTCTGCCAAGGAGCAGAAGATGATTACCCTGGCCGAATATGCCAAGGGCATGCCCGAGGATCAGAAGGCCATCTACTACTCCGCCGGTGACTCGCGTGAGCGCTTGGCCAAGATGCCCGTGGTAAAGGGCGTGCTCGACCGCGGCTATGACGTGCTGCTGCTGACGCAGGATGTGGATGAGTTCACGTTCCAGGCTATGCGTGAGTACGTTGCCGCCGATATGCCCAAGATCTACGAGGACGATGCTGCCCGCGAGGCTGCCGAGAAGGCTGTGGCCGACGGTGCCGAGCCCGAGGTCGAGGATCGTCATCTGGAGCTCAAGAACGTCGCGACCGGTGATCTTGACCTGGCGACCGAGGACGAGAAAAAGGAGGCCGAGGACGCCACCAAGGAAAACGAGGACCTCTTCAGCGCTATGAAGGAGGCGCTCGGTGACAAGGTCGAGAAGGTTGCCGTCTCCGCGCGCCTGACCGATGCCCCCGCTTGCATCACCACCGAGGGCCCACTTTCGCTCGAGATGGAGAAGGTGCTCCAGAAGGGACCCGAGGGCGCGCCCGACGGCATGCCCAAGAGTCAGCGCGTGCTCGAGCTCAACGCCAAGCACCCGGTCTTTGCCAAGCTCGTCGCTGCTCAGAAGGCAGGCGACGCCGACAAGATCAAGCAGTACTCCGGTTTGCTCTATGACCAGGCCCTGCTGGTCGAGGGCATCCTCCCCGAGGACCCCGTTGCCTTCGCGGCGGCTGTCTGCAACTTGATGTAGTTAGGTAGTTACGCGGTTCTACGAACCGCGTAACGGCTCGACGCTGCCCTCAGTTCCGCCGTTCTAACGAACGGCGGACCAGTCGCCCCGGCGCGGGCGCCAC
>USBA01000049.1 GCA_900552735.1 uncultured Collinsella sp.
ATGCCCCTCGACTGGTGGCTCAATCAGCGCATGCCGAGCCCACACAAAGCCGCTACACCTGTGACGGAGCTATGAAGTGGTATCTATTGCTGGCGCAGGCCATGCCAAGGAGTGTCCCAGATTGCCGGCAGATAAGGAACGTCCCCAGGTGCCGGTCGCGGGCGTGACTTTCGTCCCGTTTGATACTCCGCTGGCCTAGATGTTCGTCATGTGCGCCCGTAAACGTGGGACAATGGCGATGTTGGTTTTACAGACAAAGGATGTGCCTATGAACACCCTCGTTGCCAAAGTCAGTCGGCAGCGCTGCCTGTTTGCGCGATTCGCTTCCGTCTGCGTGCTCGTCGCGCTCGCGTTGTTGCTACTGCCTGTCGCCGCGCACGCCGACGGCTACTCCATGACCCAAACCTATATCGGCGCCACGGTCGAGGCCGACGGCTCGCTGACCGTTGTCGAGGGGCGCCAGTTTGATTTCGATGACGACATCAACGGCGTGTTTTGGGAGATCAATGCGGGCACCAACCAGCAGGGCGGCACGGCGGGCGTCGATGTGCTGAGCGTTGAGGAAGACGATGCCGCGTTTAACAAAGTCGATAGCGCGAACAAGGGTGACTCTGGCGTCTACACGGTCGAGCAGACCGGTGACGGCGTAAGGATTAAGGTGTTCAGCCCTCACGAGAGCGGCGACAGCGCAATCTATTACGTGGGCTACACCATGACCGGTGCGGTTATGAACTGGGCCGATACCGCCGAGCTCTATTGGAAATTCGTGGGCGACGGCTGGTCCGCGGATTCCGATGACGTCGAGATGGAAGTGCGCTTCGCAAATGCCGCTGCCGGGACGGCGGCCGTCAAGGGCGATAATTTCCGCGCATGGGGCCACGGCCCGCTGACGGGCGATGTATCGCTCGATGCGGACGAACCCATGGTCACCTATACCATTCCCTGTGTGCATCAGGGCGAATTCGCCGAGGCACGCATCGCCTTCCCTAGCGACTGGGTGCCGCAGCTTACCGCCTCGGGCGAAGAGCGCATGTCAACGATCATGAGCGAAGAGAAGGAATGGGCTGACGAGGCTAACGCCCGCCGCGCTCACGCTCGCATGATTGCCAATGCACTTGCCGTGCTAAGTGTTGTCGCGGCGTTGGCCTTTACCGGCACAATCGTTGTGCTTAAGCTGCGCCGCCGTAAGCCCAAGCCGCTTTTCCAGGACGAATATTTCCGCGATGTGCCTTCGGCCGACCATCCCGCCGTGCTTTCGGCTCTCATGAGCTGGAACGAGGTGCCCGATCAGGCATATATCGCCACGCTTATGAAGCTCACCGACGACCGTGTGATCAAGCTGGAGCAGGCGACCGTGACCAAGGCCAAGAAGGGCCTGTTGGGGCGTGAAAAAGAAGAGCAGACGTATCGCGTGACGGTGAGTGATGCGGGCTGGAAGTCGGCCAAGGGCATTGACCGCATGGTGCTCAAGGTCTTCTTTGCCGGTGCTAAGCCCGACGAGAACGGTGATCGCTCGCGCACGTTTGACGAGCTGCAGCACTACGTCAAGCAGCACGCTACACCCGTGGGCGACAAGCTCGAGGACTATCAGAACACCGTTAAGGGCAAGCTGGCCGATAGCGAGTACGTTGCCTCGGACGGCATTGTCGCAATGGTGTTTTGCCTGGTTCTTGGTATTCTGATCGCCTTTATTCCCGTGGGATCCATCTTCTTTACCGATGGCGCACAGGCGAACATTATCGCCGCGGTTATCTCGGTGCCGATTGTGCTGGTGGGTATTGGCGTGGGCCTTACGTTCCGCCGCTTTACGCCGGAGGGCGCCGAGGTGGCGGCTCGCTGCAAGGCGCTCAAGCATTGGCTTGAGGATTTCACGCGCCTAAAGGAAGCCGTTCCGGGCGATCTGGTACTGTGGAATAAACTTCTGGTGATGGGTGCGGCGCTGGGTGTTTCCAAGGAAGTCCTGCGTCAGCTTGCCGAGGCTGTTCCTCCCGAGGTGCGCGAGGCCGACGGTTTCTACGACAATTACCCCTGCTACTGGTGGTACTACCATCATTACGGCAACGAGTCGCCGATGGATTCGTTCGACGGCGTGTATCACGAGAGCATCCGTGAGCTGGCATCGAGCTCCGACAGCTCGAGCGGCGGCGGAGGCGGCGGCTTCTCGGGCGGCGGAGGCGGCGGCGTCGGCGGAGGCGGCGGCGGAACGTTCTAGCGGTCGTAAATTATGGGATGGGCTTTTCTCGACAGCCGTCGGGGGAAGCCCATCCCTTTTTTATGCGCTACCTACGAAGACTGTCCCCAACGACTAGTCACTGGGGACGTTCCTAAATGACTAGGTATGGCTGCTGGGCCTAGGCTGTTAGGTCGAGTTCGTAGAGGAAGCTTTCGCGCGGCATGTCGTGACGGCGCTCTTCGCGGTTGGCGCGGTGCGTGGCCGTGCGCTTAAAGCCGTGCAGCTCGTAGAACTTCCACGAGCAGTTGGAGTCGGTGTACAGGTGCGCCCTCGTCGCCCCGCGCGAGGATAGGTACGAGACTGCGGCGTCGAGCAACACCGAGCCAACGCCCAGGCCATGGACGTCGCGATCGACGGCAAGCAGCGTGACCTCGTTGTCGTGTGGCAACGGGCTGCTTTCGAGCAGGCGGTTGTTGGTTCGGATGGTTGCGCGCACAAACGAGAGATACTCGGCGCACGCATCGGGCTCTAGCTCACGCATCTGCGATAGCAGCGCGCGTTCGGTATCCATCCAATGCTCGTTGATAGTGGCGCCGGAGCTCTGTCCCGCACGCGCGAGCGAAATGCCACGCGCCTGACCGTCGATTACGGCAACCTGTGAAAACGTCGACGACGAAAGGCAATAGGCGAGGTCGCACGCGGCCTCAAGGCGGTTGTACTCATCGTTATCCGAATTGTTATGCCAAAGCTGCTGCAGAATCAGCGCGATGGCGTCGAAGTCTTCGGTATCAAACGGTCGGTAGAGAACCCGCGAGACCATGGTGCCTCTTTCTTTTGCGGATGCATATCGAGCACAGTTCTACCACGCCATTGGCATCTAATTATGGTGCCCCTGTGTTCCATGAACTCACCGTGCCCGGTGCCATGCCCATCCCCTCCGCTCGCAAACTTTTTCTGCACATGCGCCCGTTGCGGGGTGCATCGATGCGCTCGATGCGCTACATTAAATCAGTATTTTCAATGCCGCTGCGCGAGCGCTGCAGATCGACGTATCACCGACTCACAGAGCACGGCGGCGTACCAGACAGGAGGACTGCATGGGATCTGATGTGAAGATCGCACGCGCGTTGATCTCGGTTACCGATAAGACGGGCGTCGTCGATTTCGCACGGACGCTGGTTGACGACTTTGGCGTCGAGATCATCTCTACGGGCGGCACGGCTCGTGCCATCGAGGACGCGGGCGTTCCCGTAACCCCCATCGAGGAGTTCACGGGCTATCCCGAGATGATGGACGGCCGCGTTAAGACCCTGCACCCCAAGGTTCATGGCGCGCTGCTGGCCCGCCGCGATTCCGAGCAACACATGCAGGAGGCGGCTCAGCACGGCATTAAGCTGATCGATCTGGTCGTCGTCAACCTGTACGAGTTCGAGAAGACCGTCGCCAACCCTGAGGTCACCTTCGCGGACGCCATCGAGCACATCGACATCGGTGGCCCCTCCATGCTGCGCTCTGCCGCCAAGAACGCCGCGAGCGTTACCGTCATTTCCGACCCGGCCGACTATGATGCCGTCCTGGCCGAGATGCACGAGACCGGTGGCTGCACCACGCTTTCCACCCGTCGTCGCCTGCAGGTGAAGGTCTACCAGACCACCGCCGCCTACGACACGGCCATCTCCCGCTGGCTCGCCGCCCAGGCAAGCGACGTGGCGGACACCTCTGCCAAGCTCGAGATTTCGCTGGAGAAGGTCGACGACCTGCGCTATGGCGAGAACCCGCAGCAGAAAGCCACAGTCTATCGCTTTGCCGAGGGCTGCGAGAACACCGCGAGCTCGCAGTTCCCGCTCGTGGGCTCCAAGCAGATCCTGGGCAAGCCGCTCAGCTACAACAACTATCTGGATGCCGACGCCGCTTGGAACCTGGTCCGCGAGTTCGACGAGTCGGCCTGCGTAATCCTCAAGCACCAGAACCCCTGCGGTTCCGCCGTTGCCGAGGACATCACGGCTGCCTACGATCGCGCTTTTGCCTGCGATCCCAAGAGCGCCTTCGGCGGCATCATCGCCTGCAACCGCGAGGTTCCCTTTGATCTGGTTGAGCACTTTGCCGATCAGAACAAGCAGTTCGTCGAGGTCATCATCGCCCCGAGCTACACCGCCGAGGCGCTCGAGCGCATGGCCAAGCGCCCCAACCTGCGCGTGTTGGCGACCGGCGGCGTGGACCACGGCGCCCAGGTGGAGCTGCGCTCCATCGACGGCGGCATGCTGGTACAGGAGGTCGACCACGTGACCGAGGACCCCGCGACCTTTACGTTCCCCACCGACCGCAAGCCCACCGACGCCGAGATGGCCGAGCTCGAGTTTGCCTGGAAGGTCTGCAAGGGCGTCAAGTCTAACGCCATCCTGGTCTCCAAGGGCAAGGCCGGCATTGGCATGGGCCCCGGTCAGCCCAACCGCGTTGACTCCGCACTGCTGGCCTGCGAGCGCGCCGAGGACTTCTGCGAGCGCGAGGGCGTGGAGAAGGGCGACTTTGCCTGTGCAAGCGACGCGTTCTTCCCGTTCCGCGACAACGTCGACGTGCTTGCCGCACACGGCGTGACCTGCATCATCCAGCCCGGCGGCTCCAAGCGCGATGACGAGAGCATTCAGGCCTGCAACGAGCACAATATTGCTATGGTCTTTACCGGCGCCCGCCACTTTAGGCACTAAGTTTCGCCCCGGAACAAAATAATCTCTGCAAAAGACGGTCGCTCCGTTTGGAGGGCCGTCTTTTTGGTATAAGAGGACGGAATGACTAACACGAAAGGTATGACCATGCCCCAGATTGATGATGCCGAGCTGTTTGGCAATGCCGAGGATCAGCGTGCGTACGAGGACTTTTGCGCCAATCAGGAGGCGGTCGAGAAGTTCACGCTCGACAAGCCCGCGCTTATCTGCCGCTGGCGCATGTCCAACAAAAAGGTGCCCATGCTCAACCGCCACATTCGTGCGCTGTCCGAGCGCTTGGTGCAGGGCGAGCCGCTTACCCATAACATGCTCAGCTGGGCCAAACAGCACGTTGAGTGGTCGCTTGCCGAGGGCGATTACACTGCGCACGACGGCGTACTCATGCTGGTGATCGACATCAACGGCAACGCCGCCATGACGGTGGGGGAGTACGAGCCGCTCGCCGATACGTCGGCCAAGGCGCTGCGTGCCCGTTCCGCCGAGGCCCGCTCCGAGGCCGACGAGACCGGCGTGGCGCCCGAGTTGCTCGCCGCCGTCAACAACGGCGAGCTTGCCTTTGTGGCGCCGACGGACGAGTGCCTGTGCGGCACGGCGACGCTCATCGAGCAGCTCGCCCAGACCAAGGGCATCCCGGTCACGCGCGTAGATATTCCCGCACAGCTCAAGGGCGCCTTGTTCCTGGTGAGCGACGAGCACGGCGTGGTCCCCGCAACCGAGACGGACGCCGCCGAGGCCGACGCCGCCACGGTCGCCTTCTTCGCCGAAGGCTACGAAAAGCTCCGTGCCCGCCGCTCCTAACCTCAAGGCGGGGTGGGCTTACTGAAGTGAGCGAGCGCGTTCGATTGCGTAGGCGAGCGACAGCTGCTCCATCTCCGGGGCGCATTTGTAGCTCAGTCCGGTGAGAGCTGTCACCTTATCGAGGCGATATCGAATTGTGTTCGGGTGCTGGCCAGTCTGCTTGGCGGTTTGCTCGATACGTCGGTCGTTCTCGATGAATGCGGCGAGCGTTGATTCCAGTTCGCTGCCATGCTCGCTGTCGTGCTCGCGTATCGGCGAGAGAATCGCCTCCGAGAACGATCGCATCTCCGGGGTTTCCGCAAAAGGCATCACGGTTTTCAGGATGCCGAGCTGCGTATAGCGGACGGGACCCTCGGCTCGTTGACAAGATAGGCGCTGTGCGTAAATCGCCTGCGAGATCGCCTGCGCCACCGCCTCGTCTCCAAACAGAATATCGCTGATGCCGAGCCCTTCCGCTCCGCCATCGATGCCGCTAGCCTCGATGAGCTCCGTGAGCGCCTGCACGATTCGCTCCACATCGAGCGTCTGCTCCGAGTCGCTTGTCGCTACGAATAGCAATCCTCCGTCATAGGGTGCCAGCATGTTGTGGCATCCGGCGAGGGTCGATTTTGCACAGAGACGTTCGATTTGCAAAAACGCACGCGGGTCGAGGGGCTCTGCAAACGATGCGAACAGGGCGACCGCTTCGTCCAGAAATGACGGGTTGAGGCTTCGGATGCGTCGGCAGATGGACTCGGGCGATACGTCTGTCCTCAGGGCATCGATCTCGCGCTGTGCGAAGTCGATGGACGCGAGCTGCTCGATATGCCGTTTGACCTCATAGATGACGCTGTCAAAGAACAGTGAGTCGTCGGTCGTGAGAAAGACCGGGTAGTGCCGCGCGTTGGCGTAGCGGATGGCTTGGTCGGGAATCGGGATGTGCAGGACGTTTTTGATGATGAGACCGCTCGTTCCCTTGGCGACGAGGTATTTCACGGCTTCAGTGATGAGGTACGGGTCGTCCTTCGCATAGAGGAAAGTGCTGAGGACGATCTCGTCTGAGCTGAAGTTGACGCGCTGGTACTTGTTCTTGAGGCCGGGCATGAGTTCATAATCGAGGATTCCGACGCCGGAGACGGCACGCGAGACGCCATCGCTGCCGGCGATTAGACGGACCGACCCCTCATATTCCCGTGAGAAGTCCGAGATGGTGTATAGCATCAGCATCACCTTGTAAATCATTACAATAAGTACCTGTACAAATAGGATAATCGCACATCCGTATGCCTTTGATGCGATAAATAGTTCAAATACCTGCTGATAAAACGAAAAATCAGATCGAGAATCGTTGTAGATTCCAACAAGAAATGATCCTTGGCGGCATCGTTACTAAACCGTACAGTGAAGCAACGTAAAGCTTTCGCTGAGAGGAGCGATGATGGGGCAGATGGTGGTGCTTTCGGCCGAGGAAGTTTCCAAGGTGCTGACGATTGAGGATGCAATCGCTGCCGTGGAGGAGGCATATCGCCAGAAGGCAACGGGCAAGGGTGTTGCGTGGCCGATGGTATATGAGCAGTTCGAACCCGGCGTGGCCGATATGGATATCCGCTCGGGCGAGTTGGCGGGAAGCGGCCTCTTCGGCCTCAAGCTCACTGCTTGGTTCTCTCAGAATCCCAAAAAGGGGCTGCCCGAGATCTTTGGCACCACGCTGCTGTGCGACAACGCGACGGGAGAGCCGTTGGCGCTGCTCAATGCCTCCGCCGTCACTGGACTTCGCACCGGTGCCGCCGCTGCGCTCGGTGCCAAGTGGCTGGCTCGGGCGGATGCGTCCAAACTGCTTGTTGCGGGTGCCGGCCACATGAGCACCTATATGGTGGCGGGCGTGCTCGCCGCCTGTTCCAAAGTGAGCGAGGTCAAGGTGTGGGAGCCAGTTTCCGATGCCGCGCCCGAGGCCCGCGTCGAGCGCATGCGAGACGAGGTCGCCCATATCTTGGGTGCCTGCGAGCATGCTCGCGAGGCATCCACCTATTCCATCGAGGCGACGGCTGACGGCCAAGGTGCCGCGGCGGAGGCCGACATCATCGTGACGATCACGCCGGCGACCAAGCCCATCATCCCCGATGCATGGGTGCGTCCTGGTACGCATATCTCCTGCGTCGGTGCCGACATGCCCGGCAAGCAGGAGCTCGCCTCGGCGCTTGTCGCCCGTGCCGCTGTTTACGTCGACGACCGCGAGCAATCGGTCGCGTCCGGTGAGCTGGAGATTCCGGTTGCCGAGGGCGCCATCACGCCCGAGGACATCAAAGCGGAGCTCGGCGAAGTCATCACCGGCGCGGCTACGGGGCGCTCGGATGACGAACAGGTAACGGTGTTCGATACGTCGGGCATCGCCGTTCAGGACCTTTCGGCATCGAAAATCGCCTACGACCGCGCCATCGAGGCGGGGCTGGGCACCGTGGTGGAACTGTAAGAAAGTCAAGGAAAGGAAACGACAATGCAGATCAAGGATTTCGCCGTCGAGCAGTGGATGAACGAGTGGGAGACCAAGTGCACCCACAACGTTGCGGAGACGTGCGTCTACTCCCTCACGCTCGACCAGCTGTTCGAGCTTACGAATACCGACAAGAAGGCGTGGCTCGATAACCTGTGCTCGCGCCGATTCACCTACGGAGACATCGAGGGACAGCCCGGCTTCCTCGAGGGGGTCGCGCGTCTCTATAAGACGGTCGAGCCCGGGCATATCGTGCCCACGCACGGCGCGACCGGTGCCAACTCCTTGGTTATTTCCACGCTCGTCGAACCGGGCGATCACGTAGTTTCCGTCAAGCCCACCTACCAGCAGCTTTACTCGATTCCCGAGATGTGCGGTGCGAAGGTCGATATCCTTCAGCTCGATTGCAAGAACGGCTACCACGTCGACGTCGACGCGCTCGATGCTCTGGTAACCGACGATACCAAGCTCATCTGCATCAATAACCCGGACAACCCCACGGGCGCCCTGCTCGACACCGATACGCTCAAGGCGATTGTTGAGGTCGCACGCAAACACGACGCGTGGGTACTCTGCGACGAGGTCTACCGTCTGCTTACTCAGACGGATGAGTACTCCGAGTCCGTGATCGACCTGTACGACAAGGCCATCGTCACCGCATCCATGTCCAAGGTCTGGTCGTTCGCCGGCCTGCGTCTGGGCTGGGCGGTCACCAAGAGCCCGGAGCTCCGTCGCGCGCTGCTCTCGCATCGTGACTACAACCTGATTTCCGCCGGCATATTCAGCGAGACGGTGGCGGAGTTGATTCTGGGCAACGCTTCCGTGATCCTTGAGCGCAGCCGTCGCATCGTCCGTCAGAACCTTGCTGTTCTGGAGAAGTGGGTCGAGAGCGAGCCGCACCTGTCGTTCGTTAAGCCCGAGGCGGGTACCACCGCGCTCGTGTATTACGACTACGACATCGACTCCAGGACGTTCTGCATCGACATGATTAAGAAGTCCGGCGCGCTCGTCACCCCGGGCGATTGCTTCGAGGAGCCCAAGAGCATGCGCATCGGCTATGCATACTCCGATAACACCGACGACCTGCAGAAGGGCCTGGATGCCATCTCTGCATACATGCGTACGCTCGAGTAGAGGCTCGAGGTCGAAGTGATGGGGCCGATCGGTTTAGGACCGGTCGGCCCCTATTTTCTCTCAAGGCTACCGAACACTATTGTCACATTAGATGCCCACGGGGTCGCATCGCTGCGACGCCGTGGGCATAATGGTGTGGAAGGTGCAAGTTACGCGAAATGGGAGGACACATGGCGCTGATCTATGTCGTTGAGGACGACGAGCCCATTCGTCGTGAGCTTATCGACATCCTTGCCCGCGCCGGGTTTGAAGTCGAGGCCTGCGAATCGTTTGAGCATGTCTCGCGCGATATTCTCGCCGCCGCGCCCGACCTGGTGCTGCTCGACCTCACGCTCCCTGTCAAAGACGGCCAGCACATCTGCCATGAGGTCCGTCGCGAATCCGAGGTTCCCATCATCGTTCTCACGTCGCGCACGACCGAGATCGACGAGGTCATGGCCATGACGCTCGGCGCGGACGACTTTGTTCCCAAGCCCTACAGCGCGCGCGTGCTCGTGGCGCGCATCAACGCACTGCTGCGTCGCACCACGGCGGCAGGCGAGCGCAGCACACTTGTCCACAAGGGGCTGGAGCTCGACCTCGCCCGCTCCATAATCACCAATACGGCATCCGGCGACAGCACCGAGCTCACCAAAAATGAGCTGCGTATCCTCTCGCTGCTTCTGAGCCGCGCGGGCAAGATCGTTTCGCGCTCGGCCATCATGCAGGACCTGTGGGACTCCGATGCCTTTGTGGACGACAACACGCTCACCGTCAACATCAACCGTTTGCGCACCACGCTCGAAAAAATCGGCATCAAGGGGTATTTGACGACGCACCGCGGCCAGGGCTATTCGGTCTAGGGGCCGGCTATGTCGTTCGCCAAATTCTTCAAAGATGCGCTGCTTCCCGTTGCCGTGTGGACGTGCGGCGTGCTGCTGAGCTGCTTTGTGCTGACGGTCGCCGGCGCACCCGTTTCCATCGTGGTCGTGGCGGTCGGCGTGTCCTTTATCTTTGGCATGTTGGGCATCGTGATCGAGTACGCGCGCCGTCGTCGTTTTCTGCGCCAGCTGGAGCGTGCGGCAGAGGAGCTCGAGAGTCCCGCATGGGTGCAGGAGATGGTACAGTGCCCGACTTATGCCGAGGGCGAGCTCGAGTACGAGGTCCTGCGCCGCGTGGGTAAGGCGGCTTGCGATGAGGTAGCGGAAGGTCGCCGCCAGACCGACGACTATCGTGACTATATCGAGAGCTGGGTCCACGAGGCCAAGCTGCCCCTGGCGGCAGCCCATCTGATCTTGGAAAACCTGGACGGCAGCGAAGACGACCTGTCGCGCGTGGATGACCTGGGTCGCGAGCTGGCCCGCGTGGAGCGCTACATCGACCAGGCGCTCTACTATGCGCGCTCGGAAGTCGTGGAGCGCGACTATCTGATTCGCCGCTGGAGCCTCAAGGCCCTGGTGACGGGTGCGATTAAAGCCAACGCACGCGAGCTTATCGCGGCGCATGTGGCGCCGGTGTGCGAGGACCTCGATTTTGAGGTGTTTACCGACGAGAAGTGGCTCGAGTTTATCCTGGGTCAACTCATTCAGAACAGCATTAAATACGCGCGCGATGACGGGGCGAAAATCACGTTTTTGGGTGCGCTGTTGGACGAGGGTCTGGCGAGCGAGCGCATCGAGCTCGCTGTCGCCGACAACGGTTGCGGTGTGAGCGCGGCTGATTTGCCGCGCGTGTTCGAGAAGGGCTTTACCGGCGACAACGGCCGCACCACCAAGCGCGCAACGGGCATCGGCCTCTACCTGGTGGCGCGCCTGTGCTCCAAGATGGGCATCGATGTCACCGCGGCATCGGAGCCGGGCGAAGGCTTCGTCGTAACATTCGCGTTTTCAACGAATAAGTTTCAATATTTCGAGTAACGCACGCGGCAGACGTCCGCCCAAACAAAAACGTGCCGCCCCCACCCGGGCGGCCCGCCCAGTTTTATAATAAAACAAGCGGAAGTACGGTGGCGCAGGCGCCACGCCGGGCGGGG
>USBA01000050.1 GCA_900552735.1 uncultured Collinsella sp.
TTCGAAGAAATATCTGGACACAATCCATCTTGTAGCTAGCGGGCGCTCGCATGGTAGGTGCGGTACGGGAATCCATCGGCATGAGTGCCCTCTAAATGAGATCGAGCTAAACGGCACCGTGAAACGAACGACGCTAGAACGAACGGTGCTCGACTGCTCACTTGTTGCTTCTTTTGAAGACGGTCTGGCTATAGCTGATAGCGCCCTGCGGTTCTGTAAGCTTGATATCCAAAAGTATCGCGACTATGTTGAAGCGCTGGCGCGATGTCGTTCTGGGGCCTTGTGCGCTGAGATGGTAGCGCGCTATGCCGATGGCGCTTCGGAAGGCGGCGGCGAATCCATCGTGCGCGGATTGATTATCGCGCTGGGTTACCTTCCTCCGACCATGTTGCAAGCCGAGTTTGTTGACCCGATCGATGGCGGTGCGATTCGTGCCGATATGTACTACGAGTTGCCGAATGGGCTTCGCTTAATTATTGAGGTCGATGGTTTTGGCAAATACGTTGGTGCGGACGGCCTGGGAAAAGAAATGCAAAGGCGTTTGGTTGCAGAGCGTCAACGAGAGTCGCACATTACGGCTCTGGGCATTCCGGTCATGAGGGTGCAATTTAGTCGCGTGTACGAGGACGGTTATCTCGAACATCTACTGAGGCGTTTCGGCGTGCCAAAAGTCGCTCCTCATATGTAGTGTTGGGCAGTGGAGGAGATGCTGATAAGGGTTTTTGCGTGGTATGGCTTTTGATATGGTCGTCAGCTTCTTAAGGGGGCGTTACCCTGCTCCGCCCAGTTGTGATCTCCCTAGGGAAAACACGTTACTGCCGACGCCGACTGTGATTCCCCTAGGGAAAACACGCTAAAGAGCGCCTGGCCGTGTTTTCCCTAGGGGAATCACGGACGAATCTGATGCGGAGTCTGCCTTGGGATTGCCTTACCTCTGCATATAGCTGATTTGAAATGCGGGCATAGATGGCCTCTTGATTTACGCGTTTCCCATTGGTTTCGCGCCCGTTGCCGCGCCGTTTCCAAGATTGCGGCACCGTTTCCATTCGACAACGCGGCGTTTAACAACGCCGTATCTGGTCTACACCAGTTGCCCCTCGGCCGCATTATGGGCGCCGACAACGTTCATGCGACCAAGGGGGAGCGAATGTACGATACGGGATCGACAACGTTTATGCTCATCTGCACCATGCTCGTGTTTTTAATGACACCGGGCCTGGCGTTTTTCTATGGCGGCCTGTCCAGGCGCAAAAATGTCATCAACACCATGCTTATGTGCTTTGGCGCCATTGGCCTGGTTGGTGTGCTGTGGATTGTTGCCGGCTGGTCGCTGGCCTACGGCGGCGACGGTTCCAGCCCGTTTATTGGAGGCCTTGACCAGCTGCTGTGCCTGCCGGTGCTCGGTCAGGTGCTGCAGGCGGCCGAGGGCAATGCCGCGGACGGTGCCGCCTACCCTCAGATCATCAACATTGCCTTCCAGATGGCATTTGCCATGATCACGGCTGCTATCGTCACGGGCAGCCTGGCCGGCCGCGTTAAGTTTGGTGCCATGACGGCCTTCCTGGGCATTTGGCTGCTCGTGGTCTATGCGCCGCTCGCCCACATGGTCTGGGGCGGCGAGGGCTCCTTTATCGGCGACATCATCGGCGCGCTCGACTTTGCCGGCGGTGACGTGGTGCACATTTCGTCCGGTCTGACGGGCCTGATTCTCTGCTTAATGCTCGGCCGTCGTCGCGGCTTTGGCATGGTGAGCTATCGTCCGCATAACGTGCCGTTTGTGGCGCTCGGCGCCGGCCTGCTTTGGTTTGGCTGGTTTGGCTTTAACGGCGGCAGCGAGTTTAAGGCCGACGCCGTGGCGGCGCTTGCCATCCTCAACACCGTGACGGCCAGCGCGGCGGGCATGGTCTCGTGGCTTGCCGTCGAGCGCGTGCACACCGGTCGCCCCACGCTGGTGGGTGCCAGCACCGGTCTGGTTGCGGGTCTCGTGGTGGTCACGCCGGGCGCGGGCTTTGTCGAACCGTGGGCAGCGCTGGTCATGGGCCTGATCGTGTCTCCCGTCTGCTACTTGGCCATCAGTCATCTCAAGACCAAGTTCGGCTACGACGACGCGCTCGACGCGTTTGGCTGCCACGGTATCGGCGGCATCTTGGGCGGCGTGCTCACGGGCCTGTTCTGCGTGCCGGAGCTCTCGTGGACCGGTAAGGGCGGCCTGTTCTACACGGGCGACATGTCGCTGCTCGTTTCGCAGATTCTGGGCATTGTGGTGACGGTCGTCATTGTGCTGGTGCTCGATCTGGTGATCGCCACGGTGGTCAAGGCGCTGTTCCACGGCAGCCTGCGTGTGGACGAGGCCGACGAGGCGCTGGGCTTGGATGCGAGTCAGCACGGCGAGAGCGCGTATCCTTCTTTCTCCGGGCTCGATTAGCAGCACGGCTTTCCAGGCACCCGACCTTGCCCCTCAAACCGTCGCTTGCGTACCGAAGTACGCGGCGCTCCTCTTTCGGGGCAATCTCGGGCACCTGGAAAACCCGTGCCATGTGAAGGACAATTCATTTCTTTTATTGAAGAGAGGAATTCACTATGAAGAAAATTACGGCTATTGTGCGCCAGGAAAAGCTTGAGGTTCTCAAAGATGCGCTGTTTGCTGCTGATGTTCGCGGTATGACCATCAACCAGGTGCAGGGCTGCGGCGCACAGCATGGCTGGAAGGAATACGTGCGCGGCAACGAGTTGCTCGTCAACACGATTCCCAAGGTACAGTTCACCCTTATCTGTGCCGACGAGCACGTTGACGGCATTGTCGACATCATCTGCAACGCCGCCCGCACCGGCGCCGTCGGAGACGGCAAGATTTGGGTCGAGCCGGTCGAGGAAGTCATCCGCATCCGTACCGGCGAACACGGCCCCGCCGCGGTGTAGAATCGGCCGCCTACCATCCGCAACGTTAAAATGCTGCAATGAGGCACAAGACTTGCGTTGCGGATGGGCGGATTATGGGTCGCAATAAATATCCCGAGGAGACGGTCGCGAAGATTCTCGACGCGGCACTGGAGCTATTCTGTGCACAGGGTTATGAGGGGACGAGCATTCAAGATATCGTTGACCGTCTCGATGGCATGACCAAGGGCGCTGTCTATCATCACTTCAAGAGCAAAGAAGAGATTTTCAACGCCTCGTTTGATCGGGCGATGGCTCCGATTGTTGAGCACCGTCGCTCAATGCTTGGTATCGGTAATATGACCGGAGCCCAAAAGCTCAAGCGGCTGTACGCTCCCGAGTCCGTTGTTCCGCAAATTGAGCTATGGGCACGCATACATCCTGCGGCAGATCCGGTGAAAAGCTCGCGTCTGCTGGCGATGCAGTACCAGGGCTCGTTTGACGAGTCGACCGATGGCTATCTCTTGTCAGTGATCGAGGAGGGCATCGCCGACGGCTCCATTGCGTGCGAATGCCCGCGTGAAGCGGCGGAGGCCGTATCGTTGTTGGCGAATCTTTGGCTGCTGCCGCTGTTCCGTCCGCTTGAGACCAAGGATCGAATGCTCGCTCGCGCTCAATGTTTGGCGCAGATGGCTGCCGCGGTGGGACTCGATTTGGGGGAAGAAGTGCTTCAGACAACGGCGCAGATTTGGGACGTATGGGACCGCGCCGGGTGGTAATATAGATACCGACGGTATGTAATAGATTTGAGAGGGCGGCTCCGGCTGCCCTTTTCAAGTCATTAAATACATACTAACGGTATGTATAGGGGTAGGCTTATGGCTGGAATGCGGAGGAGTAGCGTCTCCTTGACGCAAAAAACAGTGCGATCTATCAGGCTATTTGGCCTTCTTGTTGCACAGCTGTGTGCGTATTCGATGCTGTCGGCACTGTGCTTTGCGTGTCCGCTTTACTTGTTCGATTGCAGCGGCTCGTCAACGTTATATGGCGCCGTCGCGGCGATAGCGTTCATACCGGGCGTGCTCGCGACTCCGGTTGGCGGGATTTTGGCGGATCGGGGAAGACATCGCGGGGTTCTTGTGGTACTCGGCATTGTTCTGATGGCTGCATCACTGTTGTTTATCCCCATGAAGCGTTCGCTGCCTCTTGCGGTTGTCGTGGCAGCAATGCTTTGCGTCCAATATGGCATCCAATCGCTGCTGAAACCGATGCTTCAAATTGAGACGGTGCGCATGACGGGCCAAGAAAAGGTTGAGCGTGCCACTGCGTTGGTCTCGCAGATAATCATGATGAGCAATATCTTGGGGCCTGTAGTCGGGACGGCAGTCTATGGGTGCTTTGGTATCGATACTCTATGCGAAACCGCGGCGTTGACGTTTACGATTTCAGCCCTGCTGTTCGGGGGCGCACTCAAGCAAAATGCCTCATCTGAAACGATGGGAGACGGCGCGACTCGTACGACATGCCGAAACGATTTTCGGGAATCGATTCGGTATCTGTTGCAAAATGCATCATTGGTTGCTGTGATTTTGCTTGCGGCAGTTTTGAACCTTGCGTTGGTTGGGCTAACGATTGGCGCTCCCGTTATTGTTGCAAAGCATCTCGGAATGCAGTCATCCTTTGTTGGGATTATTGAGGTGGCTATGGGCTTAGGTGGTCTTGTCGGCAGTGGTTTGGTCGGTATTTGGCCGCATCGTTTTTCTTTCAAGGGCATATGTCGATATGTTGCGATGATCTGTTTTGGAGTCGTACCGATTATTGTCATGCTACTGAGCGGTCCTGATGAATTGTCGTTTGCCGCGCTTGCGGCCGGCTCGGCATGGGTCATGGCGTGGGCAAGCATTACATCGGTCGAAATCGTTTCATTTGTTCAGCGGTCAGTGCCAAAGGAATTCTGCGGAAAAGTGCTGGCACTCGTTTATATGACGCTTTCCTGCGCAACACCTATCGGCCAATTGACGTACGGGGTTGCATATGATCGATGGACACCGGCGATTGTATTCGCAGGCATGCTGGCGGTGCTGACGTTGACGACGGCGCTGTTTTATCGGCTGAAAAATCGCTTGTGGCGATTGTCTTAACGCGCTGGGGCACCGTGAATTTGTGGAGGCGGTGGTACGCCGCGCCGGGACGGCATTGTTTGGGCATTCCTCTCCTTCGTCTACAATAACGTGCAGACGAAGGAGAGGCATGCCCATGATCAAGATGTTTGCGAGTGACTTAGACGGAACGCTGCTGAACGCCCTGCACGAGGCAGACGGGACCATCCGCCGTGCCATTCGTGAGCTGACCGAGGCTGGTCTGCATGTGGTTCCCGCGACCGGACGCTCGACGTTACCAATCGGCGAGCATGGTTTTACGGGGCTGGCGCTCGATGCCTGCTGCTCTAACGGCTCCATCGTGCGCGACAGCCATGGCGAGGTACTCAAAACCTGGACCATCGACCCGCAGATTACCGAGGAGCTGCTCAAGGAGTTTCCGGATATCTGTTTTGACTGCTCCACGCCCGATGGCATGTTTTCGAGCGGTTCGTTCGAGATGCATCAGGCGGGCTTTAAAAAGGACAGCCCCATCAAGCGCATCGTGATGCGCGGCATGCGTGCGCGTGGCGGGTACCACGAGGAACAATACTTCGACCAGTCGATCGGTGACATTCTGCGCCACGATGTGTGCAAGATCAACTGCCGCGTGACCTCGCCCGAGCTGGAGCGCGACCTTAAGGCATATTTGGCCGAGCGCTCGGACCGCGTGGTCAACGCGCCGTTCGATCCGGTGATGTTCGAGATCACGGACGTGGCGTGCAACAAGGGCGAGAGCGTGGCCTGGCTGGCGGGCTACTACGGTATTGCCGAGGACGAGGTCGCGGTCTACGGCGACGGCGGCAACGATATCGCCATGCTCAAGCGGTTCCGTCACAGCTACGCGACCAAAAACGCTAGCGATGCAGCCAAGGCCGCCGCGAGCGCGACCATCGGCAGCTGCATGGTCCACGCCGTCCCCAAACACATGCTCGCCACCATGCTCAAGCAAAACTCTCGCACCGTCATCGAATAATGTGACAAAGGGACAGCCCCTTTGTCACATTCTAGAGTTCTCAATTAGCCAGTGCTCGTAGGCGCGCTGCATGACCTCGGTCTTATCGGCTTTTTTGCGGCAGCCCTTCTGCTCCTCGATGGCAAGCTCATAGGCATCGCTCTGCTCAAAAGCGCTGGTATCCCAAGCACCGTGTTCAATGCGAGCCCATGTGGCATCGATGAGCTGCTCGAGTTCGGCAATGTCAACGGCGTTGGCGGTTGTCGCGAACGGCGGACGGAGCTCGCCCGTCGTCTTGTCAGGTTCTACATAGTAGTCGCCCATGGAGGTGACGGTGTAGCCATAAAACTCGGGTGACGCTTCGACCAGCAGTTTGTAAAACTTGAGCTGACGATGGTAGCCTGCAGGGATTTCTTTGCCAAAGCCAGTCTTGTAGTCGACGATCTGCACCGTCTTAGCTGCATCGTCAACGAGGAGCAGGTCAAGAAAACCAAAGAGTGGAGTTCCACCGGCAGTTAGACACTGCATGTTCGCTTCCGTGATGCAACGGTAGTCGCGTACATGCTCAACAAGCCAAGGGACGAATGCACGACAAATGCGTTCAAAACGCTCCGAATAACGGCGGACGTCCTCGGGGGCAAAATCGAGCCACGAAATCTGCTGGTGATACTCGGCCTCAATTGTCTCAATTGCCGCCGCGCCATCGGTTGTCATTCGATTAACGATTTCTTCGAACATCGCGTGAACGATAGTGCCGAATTCGGTTTGAATCGTGGGCGCCGTGGGCAGGCGCACAATCTGCTTCTCGGGGAAGTGCTGGCTATTTGCGCATCCAGGCTCGTACGTCACAAAGTTGTTGAGTGCCGTGGCAGAGAGGTGTTTTACGTCGGTGTGAGGATCCAAAAGCGCACGGAGCTCGGGCGTATCAAACACGTAGTTGTCGCGCCATTCGGTTTCGATGGCGGCACTGAGCTGGTCCGCTTCAGCAGAAACCTCGCAAGAGTCGATAAGCCCCGTGAGCTCCTGCAGCGCCGATCCGCCGGCGCGGTACAGCTCGAGGTGTCGCTTAGCGCGTGTGATGGCTACAAACAGCAGACGGCGCGCATCGTCGTCATCCTTTTCGTCGCGAATAAGCAGGTTGGACGGGTACAAGCTCATGCCGCCAGCACCTTTGTGCCAGGTGGAGTCGTCGGCGTCGAGCAGGTAGACGCAATCGAACTGCAGACCTTTCGAACTGTGAGCGCTAGTAAGGCGAACGGCTCCCGGTGTGCCAAGATCGATCGATGCGTCGATGCTCACGCCAAACTTTTGCGCGGCGTCGAGTTTGTCGACAATATCGGGCAGGCGAAGCGTGCGTCCCATGCGGCGCGCGTCGCCCATTTCACCCTCGGCAAAGGCGAGTAGGGCGCGGATGCCGGCATTGAATTCGGCGGCGCCCAGCGGATCCTGTTTTTTATGATCCTGATAATAGTCAAGGCTGCGTTTGGCAATCTTAAAGAGCAACGCTCTGACCGGGGAGGCGCCGGCCTCGGCCGCCCACTGCATAAGGTCGTCGTACAGCTCTTTGACGCGGGCGCTATTACTCTCGCACATGGCGGCCATCCAGTCGCCGCGATGTTCGCGCTTGGCGCTGAGCGCAAACGTCACGGACGATGGATGGTCGCCGCCCAGCTCGGCGGCACAGACAATCTGCGGAAGATAGCTGCTGGCGAGCTCCTTCTGCCCGCGAGCAAGCGCGGTAACGCAGCGCAACAGTGCCAGCATCGTCTGCATACGCTCGGAAGCAAAGAGATTCTGCCGCTCGCGATACGAAAAAGGTACCTTCTCCTTAACGAGGAAGGGAATCAGCGAGCGCAAGGCGGCGTGTTTGGCAGAGATGACTGCAATTCCTTCATTGGGATCTTCGCATTCATCGAGATAGTGATCATCAAGCCGCTGCCTAATACTCGCAGCGACAGCGGCGTATTCTTCAGCTTTGCCGGCGTAGACGTTCTCGCTAAAGCCGACCTGATCACCCTGAGGCTTGGAGGCTTCGATTGACTTATTCGAGCTGGCGTCGAGGCGATATTCAATTTGGCGTGCGATAGCTTGACCAAGCTCAACGATGGCGGGCGTGGAGCGATAGTTGGTCTTGAGCACGATGCTCCGGGGCGAAAACTCGGCCGCAAACTGGTTGGCACATTCGATCGTGGCGCCCTGAAAGCGCATGATGGCCTGATCGTCATCGCCAACGGCCATGATATTGGGCACATCAACGCCGTCGCAGAGCAGCTCGATGATGCGCATCTGGGCACCATTGGTGTCCTGGAACTCGTCAACTTGGATATAGGTATAGGTGTCCTGGAGCACTTGGCGCAACGCGTCATTGTGTTCGACGGCGTCGACAAAATCGCCGATCATATCGTCGTAATCGTAGAGATGGTGCTGGTCGAGCTCGCTCTGGTAGCGACGCGCGACGTTGCAAGCGGTCTTAAGTCGCTCGCTCTGCTCGGCAATCTTAAACGTGCGCCCCTGAGAGTTGCTGCCTCCAAAGAAGGCATCGCGCACCTTGGTGTATCCCGACGACTTTCCCTTCTCGTCAATAAGTTCGGTGCGGCGAACGGCGTCGCGCAACTCAAGAATGTACGGCACGTACGTACCGGCGGGACAGTCGATCGGGCGGGTGAGCGATGTGGGCGCCATGCCGCAGGCACGCTCGACCTCTTCCTCAAAGCGTTCGGCCAACGCGGCGCTTGCCCTTTCGCAGGCGAGCGTAAGCAGCTCGGAATGCTCGGTAAGCCAGGCGGCGGCGTCGATATTCTGCTGCGCGATGGCGCCCAGCGTGTCGTAGTCCAGGCCACTGCGTTTGATCTTGGAGACAAAGCCAATCATCTTGCCGATGTTTTGCGCGGGCATATCGGGCGACCCTCCGCCCAGTGACGACCCAAAGGGAAGCGATTTGAGCAGGCGGTCAAAAATCTCCTGCTGGTGCAGGCTGGTAACAAGCGTGTCGGTCGAAGGGCGCGTGAAGTACTCGGGATAGCGCGACCTGATGCTGCTTGCAAATCCGTGAAACGTGCTGACTTCGATGCCGTAGGCGTCGCGCCCAATGAGCTCAATCAGGCGTTTGCGCATGGCTTCCGCGCCCGCCTCGGTATAGGTAAGGCAGAGGATGTTGCGCGGGGCGACATCGCACTTGGCCAGGATGTTCGCCGCGCGCAGGCTCAGTAGCTGCGTCTTGCCGGTGCCGGGACCGGCAATGACGAGCAGCGGGCCATCTAGGCATTCGACGGCCTCGCGCTGTTCGGGGTTCAGGTTCTTAAACGATTCATCGAATTTAGGGGTTGTAGCCATGAAATATTACCTGTCTTCCTGGTAAAGTGCCCGAGTGTCGTCGAGATATTTGAGATACGTATCGATGGCGCTTTGGGGCTGAACGATCTTAATGAACGTGCTGAGTTGCAGCAGCCAGCCAAAGAACTGCGGCGACAGCGGAGCTTTGACGGTTGCCAGCAGACGCCCGTCTTGGTTCTCAAACACAACGGCGTCCAGTCCGAACTTGTCGATGAGCGGATTCATCGCACGGTCATCGAGTTCCAGCACCACGGTGGTCTTATTGGCTGCAAATACGCCGAATGATGGAGAGACGTGATCTTCGAGCACATAGCCGGCAATGCGCGGATCTTTGGTCGCGGACTCTTCGGACACCGCAACGTCGAGCATACGATCGACGCGATAAGGCGTGAACGGCTGATGGCCCGAGCCGGCGTTGGCCCATTTATCTCTAAACCCAATCATGTAATAGAGTTCGTCGGAGTAGATAAGGCGCACGGGTGTGAGCTCGTAGGTCTTTCCGCCATGGTTGAAGGCCTTTTGCTTGGCGGCGTTGTAGTGGAAGTAGCGGAAGCGGATCATGCGCTTTTCGCGCATAGCCTGCTGAATCAAGTCGATGTTGAGCAGGGCATCGGAGTTTTGCATCTTCACGCGCGAAGGCACGTCGACGCGCTTGTGCATCAGCTCGCGTTCGTCCAGGCTGGCGAGGCTCTGTAGTTTGCCGATGAGGTGGTCGGTCAGCTCATCGGTCAAAAACGGCGAACTCTGCACGGCGTCAACAAGCATGATGAGTTCTTGCAGGTCGAGCGGGCGTGAGACCAACGCCCATTCCTTGCCACCGCGCTGGTCGATGTCGAGCCCGAAGTCGCGAAGCGTTTGCAGGTCGCGATAGATGGCCTTTCGTTCGGCCTCGAGATCGTGATAGGCAAGCTCCTCGATGATCTGCTGCGTCGTGAGCCCGTGCGTGCTGTCGGTCTTTTCCATCAAGGTTTTAAGCAGGAACAGAAGCCTGAGCTTTTGATTTGGTCTGTTCGCCACGTTGTCTCCTTTCGCCGGCAGGGTAACAACCGGAGATGCAAAACAAGACCCGTTATTGGGACTCATTGTAGCCCGTCTGCCCGTAGTATTCGCAGCAATAAGGGTCCGAATAGGGCGAAAGGTGGTTAAACGGAAATCGGCGGTTTGGCTGGCTGGTGTGACATGCACTCTATTGGTTTGGGGCCGGTTCCGGTTTACAAGGATCAGAACAGGAGAAATGCGATGGCAGACATCAAAGTCTTTGCCGAGAATCTTGAGGATTCAACCAAAGAGCAGATCGAGGAGATTTCCAGCTGCCCGGCGTTTGAAGGCGCCAAGATCCGCATCATGCCCGATGCCCATAAGGGCAAGGGCTGCGTGATTGGCTTTACGGCAAACTTGGGCGACAAGGTGATTCCTAATTTGGTGGGCGTCGACATCGGATGCGGTATGTACTGCGTACCGCTTGCAGAGACTATTGCGCGCGATGACCTCATTCAGTTCAATCGCGATGTGAAGCGCGCGGTGCCCACGGGCTTTAGCCTTCATCGCGATCCTGCCTGCGTACTTGCGGCTTTTGACATGGAGTCGCGTGATTGGCTTCAGGACAAGCGCAAGGTTGAGCGCTCCATGGGCACGCTGGGCGGCGGTAACCACTTCATTGAACTCGACGAGGACGAGAATGGGTGCCAATATCTGGTCGTGCATACCGGCTCGCGTAACATGGGCAAGCAGACGGCGGAGCACCATCAGGCGCTGGCGCAGAAGACGTGCACGGCAGATATCCCCGACGAGCTTAAGTATCTCGTGGGAGATCTTTCTGCCGAGTATCTCGTCGATATGCATAACTGCCAACGCTTCTCGAATCAGAACCGCAAGGCGATTGTCGCAC
>USBA01000051.1 GCA_900552735.1 uncultured Collinsella sp.
TAAAGAAGACGGCCACCGTGCCGGGGCCGGTATGCGAGCCAATCAGAGCACCGATGCTATTGATCTCAATCTTGCCTTTGAGCTGCGGAACCTGTTCCTCTATCAGTGCTGCAACGGCCTCGGCGTCCTCGCGGCACGCCGAGTGCGACATGATGCACTTGCCCGAATAGTTCGCGCCGTCCTGCACATGCGCCATCACGGTCTTGGCCATCTCGGAGATCGCGCGCTTCTTGGTGCGAATCTTCTCGCGTGGCGCCAGCTCACCTTCGCAATCGACCGTCATAAGCGGGCAAATCTTGAGCGCCGTGCCGATGATCGCGCTCGCGGCCGAAATGCGACCGCCGCGCAGGTAGCTCGACAAATCGGTCGAGAAGAACCAGTGGTGCAGGTTGAGTTTATGCTCCTCAATCCAAGCGGCCGTCTCGTCGAGCGAAGCGCCGCTATCGCGAACGTCGGCGGCACATTCCGCCAGCAGGCCAAAGCCCGAAGACGCCGCCAGCGAGTCGATGACGCGTACCTTGCCGCCCTGGGGATAGCGATCCGCAAGCATCTGCGCCGCAACGCAGGCCGATCCATACGTGCCCGAAATACCCGACGACAACGCCAGGTGCAGCACGTCTTTACCCTCGGCAACAAACGGCTCCCAAAACTCCTCGTACTCACCCACGCTCACCTGAGACGTCTTGGGCATGGCGCCCGCGGCAATCTGGGCAAAAAACTCGTCCGGCGCAATCGACTGATACAGATCGTCCGTATAGACAACATCGTCGATCTCGTAATGAAAACACACGACAGAAATATTGCGCGACGCAAAGAACTCACGGGTTCGATCGGCGGCGGATTCACAGGTCAGGACAAAATCACTCATATGAGGCTCCTTACTCATTGCTGCGTAAATTATTGCACAGCAAGCGTGAATACGGTACAAATGTCCACTATTTACCAAATTGAACCAAAGATAGTGAACATCTTTACCGTCATCATCTCTATCGATCCCGGAGGCATGCGTCTGCAAAAACGACCCTGCGTCTCCACTCAACCGCCATATCTACCTCAACTAAATCGATTTACCAAACCGTTCGGCCAACAATTCGACCTCCCATCCCCATTCGAAACAAAAGCGGCGCATACTGATAAACGTTTGACGCTGTTTGTCAGTTTTACCAACCACATCGGAAGGTGCTTCATGGTCGCATTCGATCGCAATCCGCAAGACTTCAAGTATCTGCGCCTGCTGTCGAGACAGTTCCCCACCGAGCAATCCGCATTCACCGAGATCATCAACCTCTCGGCCATCCTCAACCTGCCCAAGGGCACCGAGCATTTTATGAGCGATGTGCATGGCGAGTACGAAGCCTTTATGCACATCCTCAACAACTGCTCGGGCGTCGTGCGCGAGCATGTCGACGAGATCTTTGGCGACACGCTCTCCTTTGACGAAAAGGGCGAGCTGTGCACGCTCATCTACTATCCGCGCGAGAAGATCGATCTTGTCCGCAGCCGGCGCGAGGACTCGCCCACCTGGTATAAGACCATGCTCGACCAACTCATTGTGGTTGCCCGCTCGCTTTCGAGCCGTTATACCCGCTCCAAGGTGCGCAAAGCCATCCCGCGCGATTACGCCTACATCATCGACGAGTTGCTGCACACGCATCCGGACGAGAACAACTACCGTGTGCGTTATCACGAGCGCATTATCGAATCCATCTTGGAGACCGCCAGCGCCGACGACTTTATCGAGTCGCTCGCCTCGCTCATCAAGCGCCTCGCCGTCGACCACCTGCATTTGGTGGGCGACATCTTCGACCGCGGCGGCGGCGCGGCCAAGATTATGGACCGCCTGCTCACCTATCATTCGCTCGACATTCAGTGGGGCAACCACGACCTGCTGTGGATGGGCGCCGCTGCCGGCGAGCCCGCCTGCATCGCCACGGTGCTGCGCAACAACCTGCGCTACGACAACTACGAGATTCTCGAGAACGACTATGGTATCTCGCTGCGCGAGCTTGTCGCCTTCGCCGACGCCACCTATACCGCCGGCGAGTCCGTCAGCCCGCTGATCAAAGCCATTAACGTCCTGCTTTTTAAGCTCGAGGGCCAGATTATCCAGCGCCACCCCGAGTTCGATATGGCCGACCGCCTGCTGCTCGACAAGATCGATCACGATGCTGGCACAGTCACGCTTGCCGACGGCAGCGTGCGGCCGCTCACGACCAACGACTTCCCCACCGTCGATCCGGCAGACCCCTACACGCTCACGCCCGAGGAGCAGCACATCATCGACAAGCTCGTATCCGAGTTTGTCACCGCCGAACACCTGCATCGCCACATCGATTTCCTCTATACCCACGGCTCCATGTATAAGGTCGCCAACGGCAACCTGCTGTTCCACGGCTGCGTGCCGCTCAACGAAGACGGCACCTTTAGCAGCATGAACTGCCTGGGCACCTGGCACGCCGGGCGCGATTATCTTGATTTTTGCGACCACATCGCCCGCCGCGCCTGGCGCGTGGGCGACCGCGACGCTCTCGACTGGATGTGGTACTTGTGGATTGGCTTTAACTCGCCCGCCAGCGGACGCCTGGTGCGTACCTTTGAGCGCGCCTATATCGCCGATAAGAGCACCTGGGTCGAGCCGATGGACCCGTACTTTACGCTTACCAAGTCGCCCTCGGTCTGCGATGACATCATGCGCGAGTTTGGCGTCGCGCCCATGGCATGCTCGCCGACCGGCCACATCATCAACGGCCATACACCCGTCAAGACCACCAAGGGCGAGCAGCCCATCCGCGCCAACGGCAAACTGCTGGTCATCGATGGCGGTTTCTGCCGCGCTTACCATCCCAAGACGGGTATCGCCGGCTATACACTCATCTCGAGCTCGCGCGGATGCCGTCTCAAGTCGCATCAGGCCTTTACCACCGTCGCCGAAGCGCTCACACGCAACATCGACATCGAGAGCGAGACGAACCGTTTTGACGAGGCAGACCGTCGCCGCATGGTGAGCGACACCGATACCGGAGCTGCAATTCGCAGCCAAATCCAGGATCTGCGTCAGCTGCTCGATGCATATAGAAACGGTGCTATAGAGGAGCGCGCCTAGCCCCGCCTACGGGGATTGGCTAAACTTGCTGAGTTTGTCATCCCCACGGCGCCCCGGCGCCACCCTAAGGCAGGTACCATGCAAAAGCTCCTTGCGCAGATCATGAAGTTTGGCGTCGTCGGCGTCATTGCCACCGTCATCGACTTTGGCATCATGAATCTGCTCCACTACGGCCTGGGCCTCAATATCCTGATCGCCAACACCAGTGGCTTTATCGTCTCGCTCATCTTTAACTACGTCGCGAGCATGAAGTACGTATTTGCACACAAGGAGGGCATGAGCCGCCGCCGCGAGTTCATCATCTTTGTCGTGTTGTCCGTTATTGGCTTGGCACTCAACGACGGTATCGTGCTGGCGCTCAACGCCGGCCTGGGGCTCGAGGCCAATATCGCCAAGATTTGCGCCACCGCGCTTGTTATGGTCTACAACTTTGTGACCCGAAAGATCTTCCTGGAGGGCGACGAGACCAAGTAGCCCGGCCTCCTCGTTGCACTACGGGGCCCACGGACGACGCGCGTCGAGCGCTGCGTTGTTCGTGGGCCTTGCTCGTTTACGGCAAGATTTGCAACGTTTGCGGATTGCCTCTTGAATATTTGGCGAGTTCGTATAGTTCTTGCCAAAGACCTTACGTTTCCCATGCAAAAGCTCTAAAGTATCTCGTTGCTCGATTCGTCAACGCATTGGATGTGATTACGTGCGCAAGGCACTGGCACAACCTCATACCAAGCAATTCCTCAAGTTCGCTGTCGTGGGTCTTATCTCCTTTGGCATCGACTGGGGTATGCTCATTGCGCTCGTCGAGCTGTTCCACCTCGACTTTTTGATGAGCACCACGATCTCGTTTACCACGTCCGTCGTGGTCAACTACTGGCTCAGCATGAAGTACGTGTTCGACCACCGTGAGGGCATGAGCCGCAAGCGCGAGTTCACGATCTTCACCATCCTGTCGGTGATCGGCCTGGGCCTCAACGACCTGTACATGTTTGTGGGCGTCACGTTTTTGAGCATCGGCTACCAGGCCATGAAGGCAATCGCAACGTTCTTGGTCACCTGGTACAACTACTTTAGCCGTCGCTTATTCCTCGAGGGCGCACAGTCGTAGTTTGTTCGACATTTGCTTGAAGGTATAACCGGTTGGAACTCTCGTTCCAACCGGTTTTTTTGTTTGCCGAGTCTGCCGAGGAAGGCGTACGAGACGAGAAACTGCGTCCCGTTCGCATAAAGACGGGCGGCTCGGATGTTTGTCCGAACCGCCCGTTTAGCGTGTTATGTCGAGGCATTTAGCCCGTTACGTAATACCAGACGACACTGTCACCGTTGTGTAGGACGTAGTTGCTGCACGCTGTGTTGGGCGCCACGCCGTTGACGGAGTACATCCAGCCACTCGTGCCGCCGTGCTCCTTCTCGGCCAAACCGCCAATGGCGGCGACATACGTGCCGTACGACGAGCCATGCGCATTCACGGAAAGGCCCAGGGCGCACAGGGCATCGTAGGCAGTTGCGCCCTCGTTAAAGGTGAAGGTGCCACCAGAAGACACGGGATTGCCCACAGCGCTCGATGTGACCGCAACCGTCACCGTGACGTAACCAGGCTGCTGCGAGCCGCCCTGATTGCCCGCAGAGGCGTTGCAACCGTTGGATGCAGACCCACCGCCAGACACCGAGCCGCCGCCCGAAGAAGAGCCGTCAGAAGAACTCGATCCACCGGCGGATTCAGAGCCCTGTCCAGCAGACGCGTTGTTGGACGTCTTGCCGTCCTTGCTTTCGGACTTCTTCTCCTTCGAATCCTTTTTTGAGTCCTTCGACCCGTCCTTCGCATTGTCCGAAGATTTGGAGTCCTTGGGCGCAGCCTTGCCCGAAGCGGTAATCGAGCCGGAAACCGACGCATCCTTGGCAACGACGCTCTCCCCTGTCACAGCCTGAGCGATCCAATCGATGGACCATGCACCGCTGGAAGAAGGTTGGACAAAACCCAGCGACACAACGATCAAGACGATGCAGACGGCCGTCAGAGCGCCAAGCAGCGTCCTGCGCCGAGGGGCGGACGCCGCCGAGGCGGCGCCCTTTTTCTTTGCATCGTCGAGTTGAATGAACGACGAGTCGGGCTGCTTGGAGTCGGCGTCCTGAGGTTTATTGGACACAGTCCTCACCTACCGACGCTTGGTGAATACGAACACACCGATGACGGCAAGACCGATCACGCCGGCCGCCACACCAGCGATGGCGAGCGGATTGAAGCCAGACTGCTGCACAGGAGCCTCAGCGGACTTCTTATCAGACTTCTTGCTGTCCTTCTTGTCGGACTTGTCGGAATCCTTCTTGGAATCCTTGCCGTCCTTGGTTTTGGTCTTGGTCGTGGTCGACGACACAGGCTTCTGCCCAGGCGAAACGGCACCGCCGCTCTGCTGGCCGTTTGTGCCGTTACCGGGGTCAGAACCAGCACCGGCATTACCCGAGCCGCCATTAGAGCCAGAGCCACCGCTACCGCCAGGGTTAACGGCATTCTTGGTCCACTTGGCATAGAGCGTCATATCGGCCGTCACGACGTCCTTGGCGAAGTCCCACTTCTCGCCTTCGGCGGTGTACCAGCCGAGGAACGTATATCCGTCGCGGGTTGGGGCAGCCGGCTCGGAAACCATCTTGTTCTTGGCAACATAACGCGGTGCGACGTACGAACCGCCCTGTACATCGAACGCAACTCTCCAGGACTCGGCACCCGCTAGCTTAAAGAGGCGTCCCGAGTCATTGGCGTAGTACAGGTTGCCCTTCTCATCACAGATGATAGAAGCGGTGCAGTATTCACGATACTTTGCGTCGGGCGTGAATATCATTTGCGCCGCATCGTCGCCCAGTTTATAAGCGTAAACGCCACCGGGCAGAGCGTTGCAGGTGAAGTACACGTACGTGTCGTTACCTTGAACCGAGACGAGCGGGGTGCTCTTGGACTCGCCCTTGTCTGCGCGGATGCTCTTTTTAACGCTCATAGTGCTCAGATCGATGACAGAGAGCGTTCCGTAACCCTCGATGTCCATGCCGCAGACATACGCCAGGCCGTTGCTCACTGCCGGCGTAGAGGTGGAGATGGCCGCGAAGGCAACGGGCTTGCCCTCGAGGGTCAGCTTGTCCCCGCTGCGACGAATCTTGTAGAGCGTTCCGTTATCGCGGGATACCGCGAGATACGTGCCGTCGCCGTTCTCGCCAACCTCGACGGCAATGATGCCGGAGCGAACGGGCGTGCCTACGCTTACGCTCGAGAGCTCTTTGCCGTTGGAGCCATCAATGAGGGCAACCTTACCGGACTCGTTACCGATGATGATGTCGTCACCGGAGGCCGCAGCGCCCGCCCAGTAGTAGCCCTCGTTCTCGTTGGTCTCGGACTTCTTTTTGTCTGTTGTCCAGTCCACTTTGCCTGAAGCCAGGTCAACGCACACGAGCGCACCTTCTGAACCGTCGACAACAGTGAAGCCTGCGTAGGCCTTGCCGCCGGAGATGGTCACGGACGTGAGAGCTTGGGTATCTTTGATCCCGAGCGAAGGGGTCTTGTATCGACAGGCTATCGAGTACTGCCCATCCTTCTTGTCCAGAACAAAAATGCCGAGCGAGCCGTCCTCAAAAGGAACAACCAGATAGCCGTCTTTATAGGCGGGACGGCAGAAGTAGCCAATGTTCGCGCCAATAGAGCAGCTCGCAAGCTCCTTCTTTCCGGTTTCAGAATCTATGAGCACAATGCGGTTGCCCTTAACCGCGCAAATATTACCGTCGATAATGAGCAAGTCCGAAACGCCTTTTGCATCGCCCTTGATATCCGCGGGCTCATCCCACGCAGATTCAGCCGCACCAGACGGAGTCGGCACTTCGGCAACCGAGCCATTGACTTTGCCGCCGGCAAACGCAGGCCAGGCAGAGTCGAAGTTAGACTTAGGCGCGTTGGGGTCGGTCGTGAGGGCATCGGGGTCAGGCAGCTTGTCGCCAGCCGTATAGACCCAGGCGATAGACTTCGCGTCCTTCAGCTGGACGCTGCCCGCGCCCAAATCGGAAGGCTTGCCATCGATAAAGAGCTTCCAGTAAGCCCCAGTCGTGGAGTCCCATGCGAGCGTTCGCTCATCAAACGGCGATGTAATTGAGTTGAGGAACCAGCCCCATGTACCCGTACCATAATCCGCAGAGATGCCACTCTGCTTGAAGGCAAGTTCAGTCGCATCAGCCACGGTCGCGGTATCAACCATGGTGTAGTCAGCTGCAGGCGCCCACGTCTGAACATTACCGCCGCTGTCAACACCGATAATCTGCAGGGAAGCCTTTGTCTGCCCAGGCATAGTACCGTCAGAGCCGTAGACCCAGGAAACTTTGTCACCGGCCTTGAGCGTGTAGTTACCGGCGCCCACATTTGCGAGCTTGCCGTTGACAAAGAACTGCCAGTAATTCCAAGTGGAAGCGTCAACCTTTTCGGTCGAGAGCTTTACGTCCTCATCAAACGGAGAGGTGAGCGAGTTGAGGTACCAGCCGTAGGAGCCCGTCCCGGTGTCGGCGCCAATGCCAGCCTGCTTGAACACCTGCTCAGAGAGCTCAGCCGCGGTCGAGCCCTCCTTCACTTGGATAGTCGTGGGCTGAGCCCAGGTCTGCTGGCTACCGTCCTTAGCCTGGCCAACAACCTCGCAGCTCACGGAGAGCTGGTCGGTGGGCGCCGGGTCGCCGTACTTGGAGTAGCACCAGACGACCGAGTCGCCGGCCTCGAGCACATAGCCGCCCGCACCAACCGATGCGGCCGTGCCGTTGATGAAGAGCTGCCAGTACGCTCCGGTCTGCGAATCATAGCCAAGCGTTCGGCCCGCGTCGACAGGCGAGGTGATGGAATTGAGGTACCAGCCCCAGGTTCCCATGCCGTAATCGGCGGTGAGGCCGTGCTTCTTGAAGAGCGCCTCAGAGAGGTCGGCGGCGGTAGACCCCGTTTTTAACGTGTACGGCTCGGCGGCGGTCCAGGTCTGCTGGTTGCCATCGGCATCGATGCCGATAACCGAGCATGTTGCTGTAACCTCAGGAGCGACCTGACCACTCGTTCCAAGCACGGTCACTGTCGCAGAGACGTCCTGGTTGGCGAGCTTTGCGTACGTGGCATTATCCGGATAGCGCTTGGCGTAACGCGCGTACTTCTCACTGGAAAGGCGAGAAGTAATGGTGACCTTGGTGTTGTACTCAGGCTGCGTGACAAGAAGGTTCTCCGCAGAGACGACACCAGTGTCGCTCGACTTGAAGAGGCGCCACTGCTGGCCGCTCATGTCGTCGTAGCCCTCGAGCTCAACCGGGACGATGCCCGAGCCCGCAGCGTCGGTAGACGCCTTGTCGTAGCTCCACGCGAGCTTACCATCGGCGTCGAGATACGCCTTCTGGAAGGCATGCATATTTGCGGTCACGCCGGCGGCGTCCTGGCCGTCGAGGATGGCCTCGGCGTAGCCCGCCTTGGCGGCCTCCATGAGCTTAAGCTCATTGTCGAGGTCGGCCTGATCCTGCGGCGCAACCGTGAAGTCAAGCGTCTTTGTGGCAGTGACCTCAGCGTTGTTCTTATCCGTAACCGTGCAGGTGAGTTTCGTGGAGACGGCGCTCTTACCGGCCTCGGGACGGAAGACCGTGCCCTTATAGCCGTTGAAGGTCACGTCATCGGTGCTCGCGGAGTACTCGACCTTATAGTATTTTCCGTCGACGCCGAGCGTGCTCGTGCGCGGCATCTGGAGGTCATCGGTCAGGCCGTCCTTATTGGCGACCGCATCGGTACCGGAGTACTTGATGTTGTTGTAAATAAACGCCGCGTCGACCTTCTCCTGCAGCGCCTTCTTGTCGGCAGCAACCTTCTCGGGGTCGCCCTTGACGGTCACCGTGAAGTCGTGCGCGCCCTTAACGTCAGACGGGCCACCGCTCACAAACGAAACGGTCGCGGTCAGCGTTACGGTGCGATCGCTCGAAACGCGCGTCACCTTGCCGGTGTAGTCGTCCCAGCCATAACCGGACGGCCAAATGACATCGCCGTCGGAGCTCTTCCAGCTAACCTCAAACTTGCTCTTGGAGCCTGCGCGGTACGGAAGCGTGAGGTTGGACGTAACGGACTCGGCCGAATCGCCCGCAGCGTAACCGATGGCAACCTGCTCGGCGGCATCGTCGAGCATCTGCTGCACACGAGCCTCGTCCCAAGCAACCTGCACCGACTTACTGGGCTGGTAATACTCGGTCTTGCCATCGCGCGACAGCTCAAACACGACGTCGGCGCTACGCAGACCGTCAATGTTGTAACCGGTGTAGTTGTTGGGGTCGATGTAGAAGAACGTCACATCGCCGTTGGTCTTACCCTGGGCGTCGGAGATACCGACCGTGGCCTTGTCATCCTCTGCCTTAAAGGCAACGCCGCCCTCGGAGACTTTAACGTCAACGTCGGTAAATCCCAGATCGGCAAGCTGCGCCTTCAGCGCGTCATTGACGTTGCCGCCCTTAGCGCTGTAATCAACGGCAATCTGTTTATTGGCATCGTTGAGCTTTTGGACTGCAGCCTCAAGCGAGCCTGCGGCGATAACCTTGTTGGTGGAGACGAGCTCGACCGTCGAGCTTCCGCTCGTGGCGACAGCCTTCAGATACTTACCCGCGGCAGAAGCCGAAACCGTTGCCGTGGCGCCCGACATATCGGGCAGAAGCGTCCAGTCGGCCGCGGGAGCCTTCGCGTCGTCGGCCGCATACCAAGCAACAGTCGCCTGACCGGTGACGTCGATACCGTTAGTGGCCGAACCGTCGGCGCGCTTGGCCTGCGCCGTCGCCTTAACGCTATCGCCCGCGACGAGATGGGTCGAATCGCTATTGATCTGCGGCGCAGTGGTCACACGCAGCAGGTTATACTCCCCCGCCGCGGTAACGCTATCGGGCGAAACCCACTCAACGGTGTTATCGAGCGCGCTCGCGGTGACCTTGATCTTCTTGCCGACAAGCGCATCCGTAATAGTCAGGCTGCCATCAGTCGTATCGACGCCGTCGGTGAGCTCGGCCCAATCGGTACCGTTCTCGCTCGCGTACCACGCCATGGTGAGGTCGGCATCATCGGGCACGTCCTTGGTCGAGCCCGACCAAGGACCCGGAACCTGCACGCTCGGTGTGATCTTTGAACCCACGCTCAGCGTAACGTTCTTATCGGCAAGCTCAATGCCCGCCAGCTTGTACTGGCCCTTAAGCGTCACGGGGCCAAGCGGAGCAACAGACTGCGTGCCGCCGTATGAGCTCTTCTTCTGCGTGCTGGAAACGGTATTTTCGCTCGTCACCTTCACGCGCAGATACTTGCCGGCATAGGCAGCGTCAACGGTATAGGTCGCCTCGGTGGCACCGGGGATATCGGTGTAAGCGGAGTCGAAGCTCGAGCTACTATTTGCATACTGCCACTGGTAGGTCACATTATCGGTGCGGTCGATATAGCTGTACTTCGAGCCGTCCTTTTTGCGCACCTTGGTCTTGAGCTTATCGCCCACGTGCACGCCGTTGGTGGCAGGAGAACCCTCAAACTGCACGTCGTAAAGCTCAACCTGACCCGCAACCGAGACAGGACCTGCCGCATAGTAGGGCTTCTCCTCGCCATAGCCGCCATTGGCCTTAGCCACGACGTAGTAGCCCTTAAGGGCGGCGGTCACCGTCAGGGTGTTACCGGTCTCACCCTCGATAGGCGTGTTGCACGAGCTCGCGTATTTCGCGGTGCCCTTATACCACTGCCACGTGACATGCGAATCGGTGGTAACGTCGGTGGAACCCGCCTTGGCGGTCGCCGTAATCGTGGAGCCAACCTCGACTTTGCCCGAAGTCGGGCTCATAGTCACGCTCGTGACATTAATTGAACCGGCAGCAGCAACGAGAGCGCCCGTTGAGTTGACCTTACTCGAAGAGCCGATCTTCGAAGACACCTTGCACTTGAGGTACTTGCCGCCCAAAGCATCGGTTAGCTCGAGGGTCTCACCCGTGGCACCCGCGATATCGGTATACGCGCCACTCTTGGTGTCAGAGCACTGCCACTGATAGTT
>USBA01000052.1 GCA_900552735.1 uncultured Collinsella sp.
AGGTCATCGGCGGTATCGGTGGCTTTGGTGGCCTGTTCTCGGCTGCCGCGCTTAAGGATATGGAAGACCCGATTCTGATTAGCGGTACCGACGGCGTGGGCACCAAGCTCGTGCTCGCCCAGATCATGGACCGTCACGAGACGGTGGGCCAGGACCTGGTCGCTATGTGCGTCAACGATATTCTGGCTTCGGGCGCCGAGCCGCTGTTCTTCCTGGACTACGTTGCCATCGGCCACATCGAGGCCGAGCACATGGCAAAGATCATCAAGGGTGTAGCCGACGGCTGTAAGCTCGCGGGCTGCGCGCTCGTGGGCGGCGAGATGGCCGAGCACCCGGGCGTTATGGCTCCTGCCGACTACGACCTTGCCGGATTTACCGTGGGCGTCGTCGACCGTCCCAAGATGCTCGACCCCGCGAACGTCCGCCCGGGCGATGTGATCCTGGGCCTGCCTTCCACCGGCGTGCACTCCAACGGCTACTCGCTCGTGCGCAAGGTCATCGGCGTCGACGGCATTAAGCCGGGCACGCCCGAGGCCGCCGCTAAGGCCGAGGAGCTGAGCCGTCCGCTCGAGGAGCTCGGCGGCGCATCGCTGGCAGACGCCCTGCTGGCTCCCACGCGCATCTACGTCAAGCCGATCCTGGAGCTGCTGCGCGGCGGCGCCAACGTTCATGCCATTGCCCACATCACCGGCGGCGGTATTACCGAGAACCTCAACCGCGCGCTCGCCGACGACGTCGACGCTGTGGTCACCCGCAACGGTGCCGAGATGGGCTGGGACGTTCCGCCCGTCATCACCTATGTGTCGCGCCAGGCCGAGCTTGCGCCCAACGAGGCGTGCAAGACCTTCAACATGGGCGTTGGCCTGTGCCTGATCGTCGCCCCCGAGGACGAGGCTGCCGTGACCGAGGCTCTGGTCGCGCTGGGAGAGAAGCCGTTCCGCGTGGGCGAGTGCGTCGAGGGCTCCGGTAAGGTCGTGTACTCCGATGAGCGCTAACGAGCAGATGGCTGCTGCCGCGAGCCTGGGCTTTGTGCCCTACACCCGTCCGACCGGCACCGATACGGCCGAGCCGCTCAAGATCGGTGTGCTCATCAGCGGTTCGGGTACCAACCTGCAGGCGCTGATCGACCTGATCGCCGCCGGCAAGCTCAACGCTTCGATTGAGCTTGTGGTGTCGAGCCGTCCTTCGGCTAAGGGTTTGCAGCGCGCTGAGCGCGCGGGCATCCAGACGCTCACGCTGTCCAAGGATGTCTACGCCGACCCCATCGCCGCTGACGAGATCATCGCGCACGAGCTTCTCGAGCGCGGCTGCGAGTATGTGGTCATGGCCGGCTACATGCGCATGGTGCACACGCCTCTGCTGGCGGCGTTTCCCAACCGCGTGGTCAATCTGCATCCGGCGCTGCTGCCGAGCTTTACCGGTGCGCATGCGATTGACGATGCCTTTGCGCGCGGCGTCAAGGTGACCGGCGTGACCGTGCACTTTGCCAACGAGATTTACGACAACGGCCCCATCATCGCCCAGCGCGCGCTGGCTGTCGGGGAGGGCTGGGATGTCGACACGCTCGAGGAGCACATCCATGCGATTGAGCACGTGCTGTATCCCGAGGTCGTGCAAATGCTCGCCGACGGCCGCGTCCACGTGCTGGAGAGCGGCAAGGTCGCAATTGACGCGCCTCGCGGCTAGCGGCGCACAGTACAATTTAGCCGAGTAGTCAGGGTGGTCATTGGCGCCAAGGCGCACGTGGCCACCCTTTGTTTGGGTAGTCACCTGCGACGTTCTTTAACGGCTAGTCATTTAAGAACGTCCCCGATGGCTAGGTGAGAGAGGTGAGCGCATGGCGGATAACGAAGCGCTGTTTACGCCTGAGCTGGTGTTTTTTGATTGGGAGTGTGCGACGCCGGATGAGGTGTTTGCGCGGCTCGAGGGCGAGCTTGCTCCACGTGGCTACATTGCCGAGGGTTGGCTCGACGCCGTTCGCACGCGCGAGGATGCCTATCCCACGGGTCTTGCCATGCCGGCGGCAAACATTGCCATTCCGCATACCGATCCGGGGTTTGTGGCCAAGCCCTATATCGCGGTGGTGAAGCCCGCCGCGCCCGTGACATTTAACGCTATGGCTGGCATGGGCGCTCCGGTGTCGGCGCAGATCGTCATTAATCTGGGCATCGCCGAGCCGGGAGGCCAGGTCGAAGCCCTGCAGGCGCTCATGAACATCTTTATGGACGCCGATGCCGCAGCCGACGTGCTCGGCCAGACCACGTCCCAGGGCATGGTCGACGCCATCCGCCGTCACTTCTAAGGTGGGGCTGAGCCGGCACTTGGGGACGTTCCTTTTCTGCCGGCAGTTAGGGACAGTTCCCAAGTGTCGGCACATAAAGAACGTCCAACTGCCAAGTGCCACATCTGTCCCCTTTGCACCAAAATGGTGCAGATTAACCTGTCCCCAATGCACCAAGCGTGCCGCGGGGGCCGCGTTGTGACACAATGGCGTTTGTTCGATTCGTTATGCGAAAGGCCAACTATGGCAAATAAGAAAAAGAACCCTGCGCCCGAGCCGACGCCCGAGCAGCAGGCTTGCGCTGCCTCCAGCTCTCGCAAGAAGCAGCGCAAGACGTACGTGTCTAAGACCGTCAAGATCGTCCTGGTGGTCATCGGCGTGCTGGCAATGCTGCTTTCCGTCTCGGCGATGGCGTGCTCCGGCCTTATGTCGCAGGCCGAGGACACCTCGGGCTACAAGCTGACCGGCGGTGTTGCTGCAACTATCAACGGCACCAACCTCACCGAGGACACCGTGACCAAGCAGATCATGAGCATGCGCACGTCCTACGGCTACACCAAGGATAAGGATTGGGCGCAGTATCTGGTTGACAACGACCTCACGCCCAAGAAGTACCGCAAGCAACTCATCGACTCCTACACGCAGCAGATTCTGCTTCAACAGGCACAGAAGGAGAACGGCGTGACGGTGTCGGACGAGGAGGTCGAGAAGGCTTGGAAGGACGCGTGCAAGAGCGCGGGCGGCGCCAAGGCCTTTAAGAAGACCCTCAAGACCTACGGCTATACCGAGGACACCTACAAGGACTCACTCAAGGAGAGTCTGGCGCAGCAGAAACTCAAGGATGCCGTTGCGCCCACGAGCAAGCCCAAGGACAGCGAGATTGTCGATTACATCAACGAAAGCCTGTCCAGCTACAACGACGCCCGCCGCTCGTCGAACATCCTGATCAAGGTCGATTCCGACGCCTCCGACGAGGACAAGGCTGCCGCCAAGGCCAAGGCGCAGGAGTGTCTGGACAAGATCAACTCCGGCGAGCTGAGCTTTGAGGACGCCGTGGAGCAGTACTCCGACGACACCGGTTCCAAGGAGAAGAAGGGCGACGTGGGCTGGGACAAGCTCACCACCTTCGTTGACAGCTATCAGACGGCACTCGAGGGTCTTAACAAGGGCGACGTGAGCGACGTGGTCGAGTCGACCTACGGTTACCACATCATCAAGTGCACCGACTACTTCCATGTCGATAATCAGGTTGATGACATCAACCAGGTACCCAAGGACATCAAGAAGTACGTTTCTAATGTGGTGAAGACGCAGGCGGCCAGCAACGCATACAGCGAGTGGCTGGAGCAGTATAAGAAGGACGCCGACATCACCGTTAACCCCATGCCCAAGGACGTGCCGTATAACGTCAGTCTGAAGGGCGTCACCAAGAGTTCGACCGACGATTCGTCGACGACTGAGTAATCATGGGGCGGTGCTCGCGTGAGTGCCGCCCACGCTATTGAGGAGGATTTGCAGATGACCAACGAAGAGCTGCAGAAGGAAATGATCGCGGCCATGAAGGCCAAGGATAAGGTTCGCCTGTCCATCATTCGCCAGGTCAAGGCCGAGGTGAAGAATATCGAGGTTAACGAGCGCCGCGATGTGACCGAGGAAGACGTCAACAGCATGATCAAGCGCCTGATCAAGCAGACGAGCGAGACGCTGGAGATGTCCATCAAGGCCGGCACCGACCAGGAGCGTACCGACAACCTGACCGAGCAGGTCAAGATCCTGGAGAGCCTGCTGCCCGCGCAGGTTTCGGGCGAGGAGCTCGAGGCCCTGATCGAGCAGGTTATCGCCGAGCTGGGCGCCACGTCCAAGAAGCAGATGGGCCAGGTCATGGGTGCCCTGGGCAAGGCCACCGGCGGCAACTTCGATAAGCCGGCCGCAGCAAAGATCGTCGGAGCCCGCCTCGCGTAGGGGCCGAGTGGCACACAGTTGAGGCTGAGGGGGCGTGGCCGTCATGGTCGCGCCCCTTTTTGCTGGGCTGGGCACTCATTGGGGACAGACTTAAATGAGTGCCCAATGAGCAGGTACTCATTTAAGTCTGTCCCCAATGAGTGGGTTAAAGGTTGCGGGTTCTTTACGGGAATGTAGTGTGGGCTGCGGAAACGTGGTTCTTTCCGTACAATAGTTCAACTCGTGTAAACGCAGGGAAGGGACATTCATGGCAGACATGATCGAGATCAAGCATCTCAACAAGTACTTTGGCGACCTGCATGTGCTCAAAGATATCAACCTCACCGTCAAACGTGGCGAGAAGCTCGTAATGATCGGGCCTTCCGGCTCGGGTAAATCGACGCTCATCCGTTGCGTCGATTATCTGGAGGAGCCCACGTCGGGCGAGGTTGTCATCGACGGTACGCCGCTCACCAAAAAGAATCACCTGGAGATGGCTCGCAAGTATAGTTCCATGGTGTTTCAGCAGTTCAACCTGTATCCCAACATGACGGTGCTGGGCAACCTGACGCTCGCGCCCATCAAACTGCAAAAGAAGAGCAAGGAGGAGGCGACCGAGATCGCCATCGCTGCGCTCAAGCGCGTCGGCATGGCACATAAGGCCGGCGAGTATCCGCAGAATCTCTCGGGTGGTCAGCAGCAGCGCATCGCCATCGCCCGTGCCCTGTGCACCAAGCAGCCCATCATCCTGTTTGACGAGCCGACCTCGGCGCTCGACCCCGAGATGGTCCAGGAAGTCCTGGACGTTATGATTGAACTCGCGCAGGAGGACATCACCATGATCTGCGTGACGCACGAGATGGGCTTTGCGCGCCAGGTGGCCGACCGCGTCATCTTTATGGAGGACGGCCGCATCCTGGAGGAGGGCACGCCCGAGCACTTCTTCGATAACCCCGAGAACCCGCGCTGCCGTGAGTTCCTGTCCAAGATTCTGCACTAGGCGCGGTGATGGACATGACGGATATGACGAGGGCGGCCGTGTCGCGCCGTCACTTTTTGCAGCTGGCTGGCGCCAGCATGCTTGCGCTGACGGGGACCGCGCTTACCGGTTGCGGCAACTCCACCAGCGGCGAGGGCTCCGACAAGGGCTCTAAGCTTGTGGCCATCAAGTCGCGTGGCCATCTGAATGCCGGCGTTAAGAAGGACGTTCCCGGCTATGGCTATTACGACACCGCCAAGGGTCGCTTTGAGGGCATGGAAGTCGATTTGTGCTACCAGATCGCCGCTGCCGTCTTTGGCGTGAGCTATAAGGAGGCCCGCGCCCAGGAGCTTGTCGAGTTTACCGACGTAACGCCCAAGACACGCGGTCCGCTGATCGATAACGGCCAACTCGACGTGGTCGCGGCGACCTACACCATCACCGACGAGCGCAAGAAGAGCTGGGATTTCTCGACGCCGTACCGCACCGACTGCGTGGGCCTCATGGTCAAGAAGCGTTCGGGCTTTACCTCGATTGAGGACCTGGATGGCAAGGTCATCGGCGTGAGCCAGGGTGCCAACACGCAGGGCCTGATCGAGCAGATGATCAAGGACAACGGCTTTAGCTGCAAGCCCGAGTTTAGGGCCTTTAGCGGCTACCCCATCATCAAGAGTTCGCTCGACGCCGGCAATATCGACGTTTTTGCCATGGACCGCTCCACGCTGGCCGGTTACATGAACGAGACCGTTGAGCTGTTGCAGCCCGAGGTCAAGTTTGGCGAGCAAGGCTACGGCGTGGCGACCAAGAAGGGCTGCGACCTTTCGGCCGTGGTCGATCAGGTGATTTGCGATCGCCTGGCCGATGGCTGGCTCGACCAAGAGGTCAAGACCTGGGGTCTTGTATAGGCGCATCGTCCAAGGAAGGAATCAAATGCTCGAAGGATTATTTGACGCCGACCGTTGGTCGACGACATTTCAAAACATGGGGCCCTTCTGGGAGGGCTTTGGCGTGACGCTGCAAGTGGTCGTTGCCGGTCTGCTGCTGTCGCTGGTGCTGGGCACGCTGCTGGGCGTGTTCTCTACCACTCGCTCGCGCGTGCTGCGCGCCATAAGCCGCGTGTACGTGGAGTTTTACCAGAACACCCCGTTGCCCGTGCAGGTGCTCTTTATGTACATGGCCGGTCCGCAGTTTTTGCAGGCCATAACCGGTGCCGACCAGCCGGTGCGCATCGCGCCGTTCGTGCTGGGCTTCTTGGGTGTGGGCCTGTATCACGCGGCCTACATTTCGGAGGTCATCCGCACTGGTATCGAGGCGGTTCCGCGCGGTCAGATGGAGGCGGCCCAGAGCCAGGGCTTTACCCGTGCGCAGGCGTACTGGTACATCGTGCTGCCTCAGACGTTCAAGATCATCCTGCCGCCGCTGTGTAACCAAGCGCTCAACCTGGTCAAGAACACGTCGGTGCTGGCGCTCGTGGCCGGCGGCGACCTTATGTACCGTTCCGACAACTTTGTGAGTCTGTACGGTTACCTGCAGGGATACATCGTCTGCTGCCTTATGTACTTCATCATCTGCTTTCCGCTCGCCATGCTGGTGCAGTGGCTCGAGCGCCGCTCCAAGGAGCGCCCGCGCGGCGTGAGCCTGGCCGAGCTGGGGCTCGACAACGTAGAGGAGGCCTAGCGCATGGAAATCTTCAACGCGACCAACCTGCTCTACATTTGGGGCGGCTTTGTTAAGACGATCGAGATCTCGGCGCTGTCGATCTTTTTCTCGCTCATCTTTGGCACGGTGCTGGCGCTTGTTAAGAGCTATGCGCCCCGCCCGTTCCGTATTTTGGTGAGCGCCTATATCGAGCTGTTCCGCTGCACGCCAAACCTGCTGTGGATTCTGTTTATCTACTTTACGGTGCAGGGTTTGGACATTGTGATTTCGACCATCGCCTTTACGCTGTTTACCAGCGCTGTTATGGCTGAGATTGTGCGCGGCGGCCTCAACTCGATTCCGCGCGGCCAGTTTGAGGCGGCGCAGAGCCAGGGCTTCGGCTTCTTTGCCACCATGCGCTACATCATTCTGCCGCAGACATTTAAGACGATCATTCCGGCGCTGTTTAGCCAGTGCACGACCGTCATCAAGGACAGCTCGTATCTTTCGGGCATTAACGTGGCCGAGCTCATGTACACGGCAAACGTCGTGATGGCCCACGCGATCGACCTGTCGCAGGTGCTTATGCTCTACGGCCTGGTGTTTGCGATGTACTTTGTGCTCAACTTTGGTATCTCGCTGCTGGTTCGCGCATATCAGAGGCGAATGGTGGCAGCGTAGAATGTGGCAAAGGGACAGCCCCTTTGCCACATAGAGAAAGGAATCGCGATGAGCGATCTGGAGAACAAGAAGAATCCTGTGGTCATTACCATCGCGCGCGACTTTGGCGCCGAGGGCCACGAGATTGGTCGCATGCTTGCCGACGAGTTGGGGATTCCGCTGTACGACAACGAGCTGCTGGTGCGCGCGTCTCTGCGCGCGGGCGAGTCGCTCGATAAGATGGCCGCCTATGACGAACGTCTGGCCGTGGAGAACATGGCGTTCCTGCCTGACCGCTACGATGCGCGCTCGTACTCGGACAAGTTGTTCCAAAAGATGAGCCAGGTGATTTTGGATCTGGGCGAGACCGAGAGCTGCATTATTGAAGGTCGCCTGTCCGATTACCTGCTGCGTAACAACCCCAACCATATTGCCGTGTTGGTGACCGCACCCTTTGAGGACCGCGTCGAGATCGTGCGCAAGAAGCGTGGACTTAACAAAAAGAAGGGCGCCAAGCTGGTCAAGCAGCAGCAGAAGGCGCGCGAGGCGTTCTACAAGCGCTACAGCGCCGGAAAGTGGAAGATGACGAGCGGCAAAGACATCGTCGTCAACCGCGCCAAGTTGGGACGCGAGGGCTGTAAAGACGTTATCGCCGCCGCCTACCGCTACAAAGTGGCGCAACTCGAGGCTTAACCGACCAAAAACCACCACAAAGGGGACAGGCACCTTTGTGGTGGTTTTTGTTTTAGGCGGAGGGGAAGGCCTTGGTGAGACCGGCGCGCGTCTGCGTGTCGGTCTTTTGGTAGATAGAGCTCAGGTGGCGCTGTACCATGCGCATCGAGATGCCGAGTTCCTCGGCGATTTGCTTGAGCGGGCGTTCGTCCTGTGTCACGGCTATGAGCACGTCAACTTCGCGCGGGGTGAGAGCGTGGTCGGCGATGAAGGCCTGGCGCTGCTCCTCGATGGTGGGGGCGGCGAGTGCTTCCTCGGCTCGTTGCTGATGCTGGCGTTCTTGCTCGGTTTGGGGCAGGCGGAATAGGCCCGCAGCAATGAACGCAACGCTCGCCGCCACAAGCAGCATGAGCGCGCCGATCATGATGAGGGCGACATTGCCCGAGGTCACAAGTGCCAGCGAGATGCCCGACGTAGTGAACGCACACACGTTGTTGGCTGCGCGGCCCATGCCAGCCCACAGTGCGGGCGTATGCATGCGCGGCGCCAGCTGCGTAAACGTGGCGGTAAAGAACGTGACAAAAAAGCCCGAACTCAGATAAAAGACGACAAGGCCCAGGTTGGGGTCGGCGCCGGCTTCCACGGCCAAGATCGAGATGGTGGAAAGTGCCGTGACGCCGAGCATGATGAGACCCATGTAGCGACGTTCGGCAAGATCAAAGATAAGACCGGCGGCAAGGCCGCTTGCCGCCAAAAAGAGGCGCGGCCAGGTCTGTACGGCGATGGTGCCGTGGGCGTTGGAGAGCGTGACCACGTTGTCGAGGGTCGAGAACAAGCAGGCAAGAATCATGACGAGCGCGATGCTCCAACATGCCTGCTTGGCGAGGGCGTGTGAGGGCTCGGCAAAGGGGCTGACGGTGGGATTGGGACTCTCGGCAGCCTTTAGGGGAACGGCGCTGAGGGCGGAGATGGCGATAGTCACTGTGCCAAGGACGATGAGCTCTGCGATGCCGCCGCAATTGAGCAGGTTGACGGCGAACTGCATCAGGATGCCCGCGGCATAGGCCGCTCCCGCGCCGGTGGCGAGCTTGGGATCGTCTTGAAACGCCAGTGAAAAGGCGTAGTGCGTAGCGGCGCCCAACAGGCCGAGTCCGAGGAATGCGAGGCAGCCCAGAATCTCGAGGGCAAGCGGGCTCGTGGGGGACTGAATCTGAGTCAATCCCAAGATGGCGATGGGGACGGCGGCACTGACAACTGCCTGAGGCTGGCCTTTGTGCTGCGCGTGCTCAAGCAACGGAGCGTACCCGATAAAGCCGAGCACGCTCGCGCCCAGAATAAAGCCCTGTGCGAGCACAACGCGCTCGGCGCCGGCGAGTAGCCCGATATTGATATCGAAGCGAAACTCGGCGGCAAGGAAGGCGAAGGTGAAGAGTGCGAGCGCCAGAAGCGCGTTGATTTTAGACCTGCTCAGGTTCAAGGACGGTCCTTTGGGTGGACGAATAATCGTGTCCTCGATTGTAGCGTTCCCGGGACGAGTGTGGCGATGGCGAAATCATATTGAATTAAACCGCAGGTAGAGGCCTAGGTTCACATCTACGAACCTAGGCATACGGAGTCATTTGGCACATCTTGGTGGTACAGAACCACCGCAAAGGGGACAGGCACCTTTGTGGCGGTATGTCCCTACGACCAAGGAGGCCGTTATGAACGGAAGTCACTTCGATAAGCAAACTCAGCGTGAGCGCACCTGCTCGCTGGTTCACGGTACTTGGCGTTGTGTGGGTGCCAAAATCGCTTGCGCCGGCGCGTGTGCGCTTATGGTCGGTCAGTTGCTGCTGCCGAGCGTGGCGCTGTCGACGGAATGCGCCGATCCCGCCGCTGGGACGGATGAGGTTGCCGCGGCTCCGGTGACGCCGACGGTTGCGGAGGATGCGGCCGCAACGACCGCGCCTGCAACCGATGCTGCTCCGGCGGCGCAAGCCACCGCTGAGCCTCAGCAGACGGCCCCGACTGGCGCCACCGATGAATCCAACGATGCGGCACCCGCTGAACAAAATACTCCCAGCGACAACGCCGCCACGCCGGCAAACAACGCCATCATGCCCTGCGGTGTGACCGATGTTGTTGGCGGCGGCGACGTTAGGGTCAACACGACCGTGGTCCCCCACTATACGGACTGCGCGCTTCCGAGCAAGGTCACACTCAAAAAGGGCCAGCCGTATACCCACGATTTTCTCGATGTAGAGGGTGGCATTCCAGAAACGCTTGCGAGCGAAGTCGTCGAGGTTAAGTACTACAGGGCCGATGCCGCTTCGGGCATTCTGGTCGAAGTTCAGGATGCGTCCATGTCCGACGTGACGGCTCGCTTCGAACCCGTTGGCAATCACATGAGGCTGACGCTGACCTTTACGGGTGGCGCGGCAGGCGGCTCGTATCGACTCACGCGCAATGAGGCTCTCTATATTGGCACGGCACTGGAGTATACCGGAACTGACTATGAAGGCAGCTCGACTATCCTCAACGAAACCAGGTACGATTATTACCTCCGCTACGCCATCAATAGCGAAATTACGCTCGTTGCGTCAGAAAACGAAGCCCTCCATAACCTGAACGTCAACGACGTGAAGACCAACTACGCGCCCGGCGAGGCGCCCCGCGCGACCGCGACGATTCCCGCTGCTGACGCCGACAAGTACGAGATCGCCTACGAGTGCTGGGAGGAGATGGATGGCAGCGACCCCGCGGAGCTCACGCCCGTTGCCTTCTGGTATTCCGATCCCGCCAAGTATCCGACGGGCGCGAGGAGGATCGAACACTTCGAAGAGGGCAAGTTCTACATGTATTCCG
>USBA01000053.1 GCA_900552735.1 uncultured Collinsella sp.
CCAGGTGCATAGAAGATCATAGAACGGACCTCTCTCGCACCCGTACCCTGCACCTCATCCAGAACGATGCTCCCGTCCACGCGAGGACCCGGCAAACCTGCCATCGCACGCAGCAACGTCGTCTTTCCATGCCCGTTCGGAGCGACGAGACCGTAGACCGTACCCGGGGCAAACTCAGCGTCCACCGAATCTACGAGCACCTTCTTTCCATAAGAGATCGTCAGCGTTTGAAGGCCAATCATCGAGATCATCCCCTTTCGATCTTTGGAACACTCAGGCGCACCATCAACGGAGATACGACGCCCAAAACCACCAGCAGAGCGCCCGATGCGCCGACGACCTCTCCAAAAGGCATCGCGTTCGTCCCTCGCCCAAGGAACCCAATCGTCCCCACCTGGGAAGCGTGATCAAACGAGGCGAATGGAGCCAGCAGCGCGACGCCCATGCCCGCGCTTTCAACATGAGCGCTCAACGAACCCAACACCAGGAGAACCGCGCAAACCACTCCGGTGACAACGGGGTTGCGGCTAATCGCTGCTGTCAACGCAGCGACGACGGAAATCACGCCGTATGCCATGACCAGCAACGGAATACTGCACAACACCGCCTCCCCCACCATGGACGTTGTCGAAGCTCCCGCCCGAATGAGAGCGACGGGATACTCCGAACCACCCGCACCGTTCTTAATCAAGGACACAACCGCAGCGGGAACCATCGACACCAAAAGCAGCGCCAAGCCAAGCAGGAGAGACAGCGCAACAGCCGTTAGAAAACGCACATGCGCTGTTGCGGGGACTTGGAAAACCAGAAGGGAACGGCACCGCAGGTGGGTGCACGCAAGCGATGTGACAACCACGGGCAACAGCCAAAACAAGGAAGGAAGCGCTGCCTGGAGATACGAAAGGAGGATTAATGGGGGCATCTTCGTACTTAACTCGTAAACCTTGGGGTCCGGCAAGCTCGCGATCGACTCGAGCAGAAGGGCGCGCGCCTCCACACGAGAAGGAGTCTCCGGCTCGATTCCGATCGATTGCAGGAGGGTCGCATCTGCCGCGCCCAGCTCGCCTCGAGCGCGCTCGTACGTCGCAAGGCTTCGAAACCCCTCCGCAGGCGTGGGCGCGTACACGAAACCCGAAAGAGCATCTCGCATGCCTTCCAGGGCCGCTTTGCCCTCGACGTCCATATTCGCAGCGTCCTGCTCTAGATACCGATCTATTGAACGGAGCTCCCCATCCCTATACCGAACAGCGGAAACGTCACCAGCGTCAGGAAACACCTCGACCAGAGCCGGGGCCAGCATCGCCGTCGACATTGCAATCGCGCATACGGCGAGGGCAGGAGAATGCAGGAGCAGCTTCCCCATCGTTCTTACATATGCAACGGCGGAGGCACAAGCGCTCGAACGGGCTGTCGTTCTCGATGCGGTGAAGGAACCTCTCTCAAGACAAATCGGGGACATCGGGCGCGCGCAGCCGCTCTTTCCAGCAACGCAAAGCAGGCTAATTGCCAGCACCTCGATCCCGATTGCGCATACGAGGGTAATCGCGCCACGCTCGAAGCAAAGTCCAGGCAGATTCACTATCTGCGTTGTCGGGTACGGGCTATAGGCGCCGACGGTCAACTCAGTGTTCGCATACGTAAGGGGATTCAACAGGGCGAACTCACGTAAAGCGATGGATCTTCCGTAATACCCGGGAACCATCGTCGCCCCCATCAGGGCACATACGAACACGATTCCAAGCGTAGGGTTATTGGCAATCTTCACGGCAAGGTGAACGACGAGCGAGATGAACGCCGCCACCAAGAATTGCAAGATGGCCGTCTGTGCGAACACCAGCCAAGCCGGTTTGATAACCGGAGTCGCATATTGAACGTAGCCTATCGGATAGAACAGCGAGCCCGGGCCATTCTTCACAAGTGCGGCGATTATCCCTGGAAGATTGACGGCGAAGACGGCAAGCATCGCAAAAACACTCGCCCATACGCTCGATGCAACAAGCCTGCCCAGCTCACCCATCGGTGCCTGGATGATGAGTTTTTCACGTTTGTTAAGACGCGCGGCAAGGAACGAGACGGCAACGGCCGTTGCGGCCCATAGCAAGTACTCCTTCGATCCGTCATAAAAGGAGTACGCTCCATCCGATACCTGCAGAAACGGAAGCAGAGGAGAGAGCGGCGCCAAGACAAGACGCCCCGCGGCAAGAGGGTACAGAAGCGCGGGCATGCTTGATGAAGAGGTATAGACGCCCTCCTCCCCCGCATTCACAAGCGCATCCGCATAGGATGCTGACAATTCCTGCTCAACACGGGTTATTCCCGACTCGAGGTATTCGACCCGTCCGTCGATGCCAGCCGCGCTCCTGAAGACGGGCAGAGCACAAAGAACCATCAACGCAACAACGACAACACAGAGCGACCTGGAGGAGAGAAGCGACCTAAAGATCGCCTTCGAGATTTTGAGCATATTCATCGCCAACCTTAACCTCATCCAGTCGGAACAGAGGGGCCGAACAAAATGCTCGGCCCTTCCTCGCATCTAGTAGGTGCTATAGACAAATTGCCATTTATCAGTTGTGCCAAGAACACCACAGGAGCACATTGCAGCGAGGCGGGATTCCCTATGATGCGCGGATCGGCGATAGCCATTTCGGTAGGAGATCGTCTTGTAAGAGATGTTGAACATCGAGATGCTGTGCCCGCTTACGCCGCGAGGACAGCTGTAGCTCCAGTAGGTATCGACGACGTCGTCCGTATACCCGAGGGGCTCAACGAGGGCACACTGGCTGCTCTCCTGGGAAGGAGGCATCGGGGTATCCGCAAAAGCGGGGGCTCCCGGCAGCAACAGACAAAGAGCGAGGCCGAGGAAAACCAAGAGCTTACACGACTTAACAGTACTGAACATAATCCTCTCCAATCTAGAGGGGTTTCGGTTGCAGCATGCTGTGATTACTTGCCGGCAAAGTCAATTTAACATAAACTGTTAAAAAGTAACCTGAGTTTTTTAAATTCTTCGGAGGTTATTATGAGTTCCGACAATCGCACTCCCCGGCTTCATTCCTTCCGCATCGCATGTGCGATAGCCTCTGCGACCCTTTGCGCCACCGCCATCGCACAAGTGGCGTTCTCCTTAAAGCCAGCAATCGAAGTGCTCGACAACCCTGTAATTGCAGACTCCCCCGCGTATCCAGCCCTTGCGATCTCGACATTGGTCCCTGCCGTCATCGGTATCGCTACGACCATCCTCAGCGCCGTTCTCGTGTGGACGATCAAGAGCGGAGACCCCTTCAAGAAAGGGTCTGCGACATGCTTGAAGGTGCTCGGCATTCTCTTCGTTGTTCAAGCTGCCACCAGCCTCTACGCCGGCTCACTCAAAACCTCCGTTTCGATGTTTGGCGGCGAGGGGGCCGTCGGCGCCCAAGAGATCGCTTCATCATTCGATTGGACCTCTCTGGTTCTCGGCATCGTCCTGTTCATGCTTTCCCAGCTCTTCTTGTACGCCCGAGAGCTGTACCTCGACTCCGACGAGATTGCGTAAGGAAACGCCATGCCCGTAATTGTTCGCCTCGACAAGATCATGGCCGAGCGAAAGATTTCCTCGAACGAACTTGCCGAAAGGATTGGAACCACGCCCGTGAACCTGTCCCGTATTAAAAAAGGGCATATTCGCGGCATTCGCTTCAACACACTCGAGCAGCTATGCCTCGCCCTTCGTTGCCAACCCGGAGACCTTCTCGAAGTCATGAGCGAAGAGGATGCCCGAAAGGAGTTCGGACTCGATTGGTCCGCCGAGGATTAGAGGGCGGTCGTACTCGCCCTGCACACGGGGATGCGAATCGGCGAGGTCTGCGGCCTTCGGTGGTGCGATGTGGATTTCGAGACGGGCCTGATCTCGATCAGACACTCGGTGGCGTACGCGAAGGGAATGGGTTCGTTCATCAAGGACACCAAGACCCATGACGCCAGGGGTATCCCCATCGACCCGGTCGGCCTACTCCCCTTCCTGAAGGAGACCCACGAGATCGACTGCGGAAAGCTGCGCTTGCGCGGCCTTACCGGGGCGGTCGAGATCGGGGACTGCTACATCCTGTCGGAGCCGGGCGCGACCTTCGCGACGACAAGCTATATCCGCAGGGCGTTCAAGACGTTCTCGGAGACCAACGGCCTCATGGGCACCAACGACGAGCTGATCACGTTCCACGGCCTTCGCCACACGTTCGCAACGCAGTGGATCCGCCAAGGCGGCGATATCAAGGCGCTCCAATCGATCCTCGGCCACAAGGACGCCATGGCGACGCTCAACGTCTACGCCGACATCGAGCCCATCTCCAAAATCCATAACATGCTGCGCGCCACGCCGTGCCTTTGGCGCGGGCACCTCGGGCCGAGGGTCGATCCGGGTCCCATGTTCCAACAGAGGATCCAGGAGTCCATCGAGACGCTCCAGGCGTTCGGCTACGGCATCACCGAGCCGGACGACCGAAATATCGCCATACGCGACGTGAAGATGAACAGTTGGCTCTAGCTCACCGAGTACGCGGCAGTGCTGGGCCCATCCCAACTGAGGTCACGGTGGTCCGATAGGGGCGCCGCCCGCGGCATGCGCCGCGGAGCGGTATCCCCTACCGAAGGGCGGGGATGCCCTCCGCTTCCAGTTCGGAATCAGCCGTCGGAGGCGTTCGGCTGACTGCGGGAACGGCCTGTCCGCTCAATGTGTTCGGCTGAGATCGGAAATCAACCCAACACGAGCCGGACACGCGCCAGACGGCTCTTCCCCGTACGGCCTTCCCCCTTACGCTCATGTTGCAGGCATGTAACGCCGCAGCGAGCGCGCCTTTTTTGCGCCAGACAGGTACAATGATGAACACTGTACCGTAGCGGAGCGCCCCCGCGCGCCGCAACCACGCGAAAGGGTTTCCCATGGCCGAGATCTCGTCCTCCCGTATCGTCATCACCGTCCTTGGCAAGAACCGCCCCGGCATCGTCGCCGGCGTCACCCGTGTCCTAGGCGAGGCCAACGTCGACATCCGCGACATCACGCAGTCCATTATCGAGGACATCTTCACCATGACCATGCTGGCCGATACCGCCGAGTCCAAGCTCGACTTCGCCGAGCTGCAGAAGGCGCTGGCCGAGGCCGGCGAGCTTTCGGGCGTCAACGTGTCCATCCAGCGCGAGGACGTCTTTAACTTTATGTACCGCCTGTAGCGAACAAGCCGCTCGGGGCCGCTTGACGTCATATCGTCCAAGCGCGCGGCCCCAAAGCGGACCGGAGAGGAGCGCGCATGGCCTACGACGCCAAGAAAATCTACTACCGCTTCGACGATCACCTGAGCCGCCTGGTTCTGGATTACGAGGCGAGCCGTCAGATTTCGCCCGAAAGCGAAAACCTCTACCACGGCCTGCCGACCGCCCCGTACGACGAGGGCCTGTTCGTAGAGCATAACGTCAAGCGCGGCCTGCGCAATGCCGATGGCTCGGGCGTGGTCGCGGGCCTTACCCGCATCTCGGACGTGCACGGCTACAACAAGGTCGACGGCAAAGTCGTGCCCGACCAGGGCAAGCTTACGCTGCGCGGCTACAGCATCGAGGACCTGGTCAACAACGCCCAGGCCGAGAATCGCTATGGCTACGAAGAGGTCGCCTACCTGCTCATCACGGGCTCGCTGCCCAACAAAGAGGAGCTCGACGGTTTTTGCGGACGTCTGGGCGCTTTTAGGCACCTGAGCGATGAGTACGTCAAAGAGTTCCCCATGACCACGGTGTCGTCGAGCATCATGAATGTGCTTCAGCGCGCCGTGCTGCTGCTCTACGCCTTCGACGCCGAGCCCGACGCCATTACACCCGAGCACGAAATCGACGTCGCCATCTCCATGCTCGCCCGTCTCCCCCGCATCGCCGCCTTCGCGCATATGGCCTCGGTAGCCAAGCGCCGCGGCTCCGAGGTTCATGTACCGCACCCCACACCCGGCCTCTCCACCGCCGAGACCATCCTGCAGGTGCTCCGCGGCGGCATGGCATTCACCCGCGACGAAGCCATGCTGCTCGACGTGATGCTCATGCTGCATGCCGAGCACGGCGGCGGCAACAACTCCACGTTTGCCTGCCGCGTACTATCCTCCTCGGCCACCGATCCGTATTCCGCCTACGCCGCGGCCATCGGCTCGCTCAAGGGCCCGCGCCACGGCGGCGCCAACGCCAAGGTCGTGTCCATGCACGAGGACATCCGTGCACATGTCTCCAATTGGGAGGACGAGGACGAGGTCGCAGCCTACCTGGGCAAGATTCTCGACAAGCAGGCCTTCGACGGCACGGGTCTCATCTACGGTATGGGCCACGCCGTCTACACCCTGAGCGACCCGCGCGCCGAGGTCTGCCGCCACTACGCACGTTCGCTCGCTGCCAAGAAAGATCTGGGCGAGGAATTCGCGCTCATCGAGCGCATCGAGCGCCTGGCACCGCAGGTGATGCGTGACCACGGCATGACCAAGCCCATCTGCGCCAACATCGACCTGTACACGGGCTTTATCTACAAGATGCTCGGCGTACCCGAGACGCTTTTTACGCCGCTATTCGCCGTCGCCCGCATGGCCGGCTGGTCGGCACACCGCATGGAAGAGCTCTTCTGCGCGCACCGTATTATTCGCCCGGCCTATCGTCCGGTGATCGAGCCGCTGGAGTACAAGCCGCTCGCCGACCGCTAGGACGCGGACCGTTATAGAACTCGAGCGTGGCCAGGGTATCACCGCCCTCGGCCACGCTTTTTATGCCAGCAGAAAGGGCTGCATCGAATGATTGTTTTTTCCGATATGGATGGAACGCTGTTGACGAGTGACAAGCAGATGAGCGACGCCACCTGGGCGATGCTCGACGAGCTCGCACGTCGCGGCATTGAGTTTGTACCGTGCACGGGACGTCCGCTGTCGGGCATCTTTGAGCCCATCCTCGCCCATCCCGCCGTGCACTATGCCGTCTGTGCCAATGGCGCCAGCGTCTGGCAGCTCGACGACGGTGTGCCCACCGATGTCTCGCGCGCCACGCGCATCTTGAGCCGTCCGCTCGATTGCGGCATCGCCCATCGCATCCATCGCATCGCCGCCGGCCACGATGTGACTTTCGATATCTTCGCGGATGGGCAGTGCTTCCTCCCCCGCCCGCTCTACACGCGCCTGGATGAGTTCTGCGGCGGCGACCCCCACATCGCGGCTTCACTCAAGCGCACACGAACACCGATCGACATGGATATCGACAGCAAGATCGACGAGGTCGAGACGCTCGAACGCATCGCCATGTACTGGCACGACCCGGCCGATCGCGACGCCATCGCGGCAGAGCTCGACACGCTCGGAGGCATTGAGGTCACGCGTTCGTACGCCATGAATATCGAGGTCATGGGCGAGGGCGCCACCAAGGGAACGGCCCTCACGTGGCTATGCGAGCACCTGGGCGAGCATCTCGCCGACGCCTGGGCGTTCGGCGATAACATCAACGACATCCCCATGCTGCAGGCAGCGGGCCACGGCATGGCCATGATCAACGCCGAGCCCGAGGACCGCAAGGCCGCCGATGCCATCACCGAATACGACAACGACCACGACGGCGTCGCCCGCACCATCATGGCCGCCCTCGCCTAGCAGCAGCAACCCGGTAGTCATTGGGGACGTTCTTAAATGGCTAGTCGCTGGCGGCACTCATTTAAGTCTGTCCCCAATGAGTGGTTTCACTCACTTAAGTCTGTCCCCAACTGCCGGCGCATAAGGAATGTCCCCAACTACCGGTCTAGCAGAGACTCTCCAGCACGCGACGGAGCTCCTGCTGAACGGCGTGGTCGCGGTTGCAGCCTACGACGCGATCGGCAACCGCTTTGAGCGCGGGGCGCGCGTTTTCCATCGCGCAGCCCGTGCCGACAAAGCGAATGATCTCGTAGTCGTTCATCGAGTCGCCAAACGCCATGACCTCGTCGCGTCCAATGCCGTAGTGTTCCGCGAGCTGCGCGATGCCCGAGGCCTTCGACACACCGGGCTGCATGGCATCGATCCACGCGTTGCCCGAAGGCGCAAAAGTAAAGAGCTGACCAAGTTCGCGCTGTAGCACGTAGGCGCTGTCCATAACGACACCGTCATCGCAAAAGATACTCGCCTTGATGATATTTACGCTGGGATCGGGCAGCTCCCAAATGCGTTCGGCATTGGGAAGGTCCTTATCGACCTCGCGCACGAACTTGCTCTCGTCATCGAGCAAAAAGGACTTGGTTCGGTCAAAGAGCGCAAGATGCAAATTGGGAAACGTCGCGACGGCCTGGGCGAGCCTTCGAATCGCCAGGTGCGAATACACCTCGCGGTCTACCATTTTGCCGTCGGCGAAGACCTGGGCACCGTTAGCTGCGACAAAGTCCATCTTGTCGCGAACGGGCGCAAAGAACTCGCACAGGCGATCGTAGCGACGACCTGACGATGCGGCGAAATGCACGTCATGCTCGTGTAGCGCCAGAATCAGTTCGTAGGTCTCGGGAGGCACCTGGCCGTTTTCGTCAAGCAATGTGCCGTCCATATCGGATGCAATCAGTTCAAACATGGAAAAGCTCCCTTCGGGCTCGTTGGAATCGAACGTGTATCCAATTCCAACGTACCCAAAGGGAGCTCAGGTAAGACTCCGCGGGCGCAAACGTTACAAGGACCTAGCAAATAGCTCACGCGCGTCAGAGGTCCCACGGTCGCAGCGTCAGGCAACACGTCAAAGAGTGTCGCAGGCGACTAGCCGTTTAAGAACGTCCCCGATGACTAGTCGGCGTAGGTGAAGGTTGTGACGTCGAACATGCCCTCGGGGCGGATGCGGAGCGTCGGGATAACCGGCAGGGGCAGGAAGATGATGCCCATGATGGGGTCGAGCGGCGGCTCGATGCCCATGGCGCGCGCCTTGACCATAAAGTCGTCGTGCTGCGCGGCAACGTCCTCGGCCGTGCCTTCGCTCATCAGACCGCCGAGCGCCAGCGGGATGCGCGCCACGACCTCGCCGTTGCGCACCAGCACGTGACCACCCTGGCCCACAGCCTCAACAGCCGCCATCATATCGGCAGCGTTATCACCCACGACGCACACGTTGTGCGAGTCGTGGCCGATTGTGGAAGCAATGGCGCCACCGGTGATGGTAAGGCCACGCACCCAGCCGCGACCGATATGCTTGCCGACCAGGCCCAGGCCAGCGGGGCCATCGCCGTCGGCGCCCTCGGCCTGCAACGACACGCCGCGGCCGTGGCGCTCGATCAGCATAATGCGACGCAGGCCCTCGGCGCTCTCGGGACGAACCATACCCGTGATGGCCTTACCCGGCACCACGTCGATCACGGCCTCGCCCGGCTTAAAGGCATAGTCGAATACGTCGAGCGAAAGCTTCGGCAGCTTAACGGAGGCGCGCAGCTCATCGGCAAGGGCTGCGACCTCGGCCATCTCGGGTGCGATCTCGCCCACAAAGGTGCCGTCCTGCGCCACCAGAGCACCGGCGGCATATACGCGATGCGGAGCCGTGGCAAACGTCAGGTCATTGAGCACCAGCAGGTCGGCACGCTTGCCCGGGGCGATGGCGCCGCGGAGCTCGTGCGGGTCGCGGCAGCCGTGGTCCAGGCCAAATGCCTCAGCCGTGGAAAGGGACGCCATGGAGATGGCGACCACGGGGTCGATACCGGCCTCAATCGCCACGCGGCAGGCATTGTCGATCATGCCGGTCGCAAGCGCATCGGAAGGGGCGCGGTCGTCGGTCGCAAAGCAGCAGCGGCGGGCACGGGCAGGATTCTCCAGCAGCATCGGCGACAGGTTGGCCAGATCATGGCTGCACGTACCTTCGCGCAGCATCACGTACATGCCGCGGGACAGCTTGTCGAGTGCCTCCTCGGGAATCGTCGACTCATGGTCAGCGATAATACCTGCTGCGGCATAGGCGTTGAGGTCCTTGCCGGCAACGAGCGGCGTGTGACCGTCAACCTGCTTGGACGGCGTCTGGTTGGCAGCGTCAATGCGAGCGCAGGTCTCGGGATCGGCCATAAAGACGCCCGGCAGGTTCATCATCTCGCCCAGGCCAAAGACATCGCCCGGATGCTCGGCAAAAAACGCCTGCATATCAGCAGCGGTGATGACGGCACCGGCCTGCTCGTCGGGCAGCGCGGGCACGCACGAGGGCATCATGTACTTGATGGAAATGGGCGCGCGACGACCGTCCTCGATCATAAAGCGCAGGCCGTCCAAGCCAGAAACATTAGCGATCTCGTGGCTGTCGGCAATAGCGGTGGTGGTACCGCGCGTCGCCGCCATGCGCGCATACTCGGCAGGGCGGATGTTCGAAGACTCGATATGCAAGTGTCCGTCAATAAAACCGGGGGCAAGATAGCGGCCCTGGCAATCGATGACCTCGGCAGCCTCATACGTACCGGCGGCATCGTCGCGACCATCGTAGAGCACACCGACGATCACGCCATCCTTGACGGCAACGCTACCGGGTGCCACGCGCTGGCCGTACACATCGACAATCTGTGCGTTGGCAAACAGCGTGTCAACGGGTACACGACCCTCGGCGGCCTCGATCACAGATCTCATGACCTCAACGGACATACATACTCCTTTAACCGTAGAAAAAAGCTGCGGAGCGGACAGGCCTTCACCGCAGCAAACCAATAGCCATTGTATGCCCAAACGATGGGTCAGCAATACGCCTCCCCGCTTAACGGCACACGCCGCTTGGCGCAATGGGGCAGGTTGCTTTGGGTAGTGGGTTGGGGGGGTTGTTTTAAGGATATGAGTTTAAAAAGAGGCCCCCGCCC
>USBA01000054.1 GCA_900552735.1 uncultured Collinsella sp.
CGCAGCCGCGCGCAAACTCGTCATCCGTAAAGCCGTGGGCGCTCACACGGGCGTTAAAGCCGCCCAACCCCGCATAGATGGCATCGGTACCCGCGGCGATAGCCGCAAGCATCTGGTCGAGTCCGCCCGCCGGCGCCAGCAGCTCGGGCAGCGCCGCACTGACGACATCCAATCCAGTCTCGCATTGTCCGCTCGGCCCCATCGCCCGAATCGCCATCGACAAACTCCTTACCAAGGTATGCATTCACTCTGAAAAATGCCGTCTTCCAGCATACACGAGGCCTCGCGCGCCCCGTTTGGTTTATCGTGTAATAACTTATGTCCATCCTGCCCCGACGGCACATCCACCGTCCGGCACGACATACCTGGAGGTCAATATATGGGTCCTCGCCAACGACAGGGACACAGCCGTTCAAAGACGCACGCCCTGCCCATAATCCTGCTCTCGTTTTTGGGCTTTCTGCTGATTGCGGGCGTGGCGTTTGGCATCGGCATGGTCGGCAACGTCAACCGCTGGCTGTCCGATCTGCCCGACTACACCGATGCCAACGCGTATCTGGTGAGCGAGCCCACCGACATCGTCGACTGCAACGGCAATACCATTGCGAGTTTCTACACGCAAAACCGCAAGTCCATCACCAAGGACCAAGTGTCCCCGTACGTGCTGCAGGGCACCGTTGACGTTGAGGACGAGCGCTTCTACGAGCACGGCGGCATCGACCTCTGGGGCATTGCACGCGCATCGGTGGCAACCCTCACCGGCGGCCACGAGGGCGCATCGACCATCACCCAGCAGCTGGTTCGAAACACCATCTTGCAGGAGGAACAATTCGACTCGACCATCGAGCGTAAGGTGCGCGAGGCCTATATCGCCATCAAGATGGAGGATATGTACTCCAAAGACGAGATCCTCATGATGTACCTCAACACCATCTACTACGGCCATGGAGCATATGGCATCGAGGCCGCCGCCGAGACCTATCTGTCCAAAACCGCCGCCGACCTCACCCTGAGCGAGGCCGCGCTGCTGATCGGCCTTCCCAACTCGCCCTCGCAGTACGACCCCACGGTTAATCCCGACTTGGCGCTGTCCCGCCGCAACAAGGTTCTGGACAACATGCTGCGTCTGGGCCACATCACGCAGGAAGAGCACGATGCCGCGCAGGCTGAGCCCATCACGCTTAACGTGACCGAGATTTCGGGCAGTGGCGTCGATGTGTACTCTCAGCCCTACTTTGTCGCCTACGTTAAGCAGCTGCTTGAGCAGGAGTTCTCCACCGACGTGCTCTTTAAGGGCGGTCTGACCGTCAAGACCACCATCGACCCCACCATGCAGCAGGTGGCCGAGGAGGCCGTGCGCTCGCAGCTCGACACGCTTTCGCTCGACGGGCTGGACATGGGCATGGTCGTCGTTGACCCCAAGACCGGCTACATCAAGTGCATGGTGGGCGGCTACGACTACAACGCCGACGAGAATCACGTGAACCACGCTACGGCAAAGCGCCCCGTGGGCTCCACGTTTAAGGCCTTTACGCTGGCAACTGCCATCCAAAACGGTATGAACCCCAACGTCACCCTCAACTGCAACTCGCCGCTCAAGGCCAAGGGCACCACGACCGAGGTGCAAAACTACGGCAACCAGAGCTATGGCAACATCACGCTTAAACAGGCAACGGCATACTCATCCAACACCGGCTACATTCAGGTGGCCGAAGCCATCGGCAATGACAAGATCATGTCGCTCGTCAAAAAGCTTGGCATCGATCCCGCCAAGGACAATATCGAGGACGTTCCCGTCATGACGCTCGGCACCGGGTCCATCTCACCGCTCGAGATGGCATCGGCCTACGCAACGTTTGCCAACGGTGGCTACTACCGTCAGCCCATCGCCATTACCGAGATCGACTCGCGTACCGGCTCGGTTCTGTACCAGCACACCGACAATCCCACGCAGGTGCTCACCGAAGGCGAGGCTGCCGCGGTTACCGACGTTCTATCCGGCGTCATGCAGGGTAGCGGCACGGGTGCCGCCGGCGCGCTGAGCGTCAACCAGCCCTATGCCGGCAAGACGGGCACCACTGACAACACCACCAACCTGTGGTTCTGCGGCTTCACGCCGCAACTGGCATGCGCCCTGTGGACCGGTTATTCCGCAGGCGAGATTCCCATCCAAAAGTACGGTTCGGACCTGCTGGGCGACAGCACCAACCTGCCCGTCTTTAAGAAGTTCATGAACACCGTTCTTGCGGGCACCGAGCGCGAGGAATTCCCGACCGGAACGGCTCCCACGTACAAGAACAATAACGTCTGGAAGTTCTACGGCACAAACAACAAAAAGAAAGACGAAGAGGATAAAGACGAGGGAAAAGAAGAGGAAGAGACCACGACCACCACAACGACAACGACAACCACGACCACTGAAACCCCGGGCGGCAACACCACCGGCGATAGCGGTACGACAGGTGGCGACGGTGGCAATGGTGGCACGGGTGGCACGGGTGGCACGGGTGGCGACGGTGGCACGCCGACGCCTACCCCCGATCCTACGCCCACGCCCGACCCCTCTACGGGCCAGTAGACGCAAAGCGGCATCTGACACCAAGGCGCCCCAGCAGCACGTACGCTGCTCGGGCGCGTCGTTATTTAGGCAGATGCCACAAGATTCCACGACCGCCCCCGCGGCAGGACCGATAGAGCAACGGGTGCCGGCATGCAAAAGGGCGCTGACCTTCGTCAACGCCCTCGGCAATTACCTATAGCAACAATCGGCACAGCAGCAGTGCCGCTACTCCCCTACTTGTGAGAGTTACTCAGCTTGTTGATGAGCGCCTCAAGGCGTTCGCCGTCCTCGGCCGTCTGCGCAATGACCAAGATCGTGTCGTTGCCGGCAAGCGAGCCAAGCACGTCGGGCAGCTCCGCAGCATCGACAGCTGCGGCAATACCAGAAGCCGTGCCGGGCTGTGCCTTGATCATAACCAGATTATCGGTGCGCAGTACGCCGGTAACCAACTCGGAAACCATGCGCTGCAGATGCAGGTCCTCAGCAAGGACATAGATGCCCTCGGGGAGCTTACGCAGTCCCATGTCCGCGATATCGCGCGAAACGGTCGCCTGCGTGCAATCGAAACCCATGGCGCGAAGCTCGTCTACCAAAACGCGCTGCGTGCGCACGTCCTTATTGCGAACAATATCTCTGATGGCATCCTGGCGCCCATTGCGTTTTTTGGCCATACAAAACCTCACTCCAAAAGATGGTGGAGACAATCACTTAGTGTTTGAATAGTTTAGCGCTATTTGATGGTTTTAGTGAATAAGAACGCATTTCGAAACAATTCCATGCAATTTATTTCGAAAATCACGCTACTAGACAGTCTTGGCGCCCGAACGATTGAAAAAGGCCGCCAGATGCGTATACAACGCACACCGCGTGGGCTTGGCGCTGGCTATCGAACCATAGAGCAGACCTAGGCCACGATGATTGCCTTTAAGAGCCGCAACCATCTGACGGGTACGCTGCGCTTCGAGCATATCATGCAAACGGGCCGAACGCTCTATTGAAGACACCCCATGGGGGCTCAGACACAGATTTTCGATGCAGGCAACCAGGCCGGTGTAGTAATACCGCTGGCAGACCAGTTTCAACTGATCGCCACCGCCCGCGACGGCAAGCGAGTCGGCAAGCCTGTCGAGCGCCCCGATATCATCAGAAAGCCTGGCAAACATCGTGGGGTCAAACGTCTCCGTAATCGACGGCGCCACTGCATGAAAACGGGCACGGCCACATCCCGAAACGCGCTTTGCCTGCGAAAGCGCGAACGTCAAAAAAGACACCGTGCGAAACGCATCGCCATGCGCAAGGCACGCCTCAAAGAGGGCGCGATCATACAACACGCCAGAGGTCTGTCGGATTAAACCACAGGAAACCAATTGGGTCAGGCAAGCCGCCCGGTCCTCATCTTCAGAAACGGATGTCGCGTCCAAAACTCGGGAATGACGTTCGCGGTGAACATCGTAGCGATCGAGCGAAACAGAGGGAAACACGATGTCAGCAGAAGCGTCGCAGGAGCTTTCGACCATCTGCGAAAGGGACTGCGGCGCAAACCACTCATTGGCATTCATCGCAATGATCTGGGAGCCGCGCGAAGCCGCAAAGCCGGCACGCAGGCAGGCACCAGGCGCTGGGTCCTCAACATCAATCAAATCAATATGAATGTCTCTGTCGGCAGCCACTTCGAGCGAATGGCGCACACCAGCTACCACGCCGCGGCAAACGACGACAATCTGCAAATCGTAGAGGTCTTGGTTCTGGATGCTCTCGAGAGCACGCATCGAATAACTGGGCGAACCCTCAACAATCAGGATCACCGAAAGTCGCGGATGCGAGCCACGTCGAACCAAGTTTTCCGTCCTCTCGACAGCCAGTAACAAACTGCCGTTCATGGTACACCCCGTCAATTAATGCGGATGGTCGCCCGTCGCGATGCACGTCAAGAACAGATGTTGCACACGCCCCGCTCACAGGCGCTGCACACAAAGATCGCCGTCAGGCAGCCACTTCCCTAATCGAGCACCACAAGCTCGGTGGAGTCGTAATCCACGCCCATAAAGGTAAGACCGCATGCGGGCGCCGTAGGACCGGCAGCGGAGCGATCGCAGGCATCAATTACCTCACGCATCCACTCGGGATCGCGGCGATGCATGCCGATCTCAACAAGGGTGCCCACAATGGTTCGCACCATCGAATGCAAAAACGCATTGCCCTCGATGGTAAACGTGAGGATGTCCTCGCCAAAGGCGACCTCATGGCCAAACTCGGCACGCATTACGCAGCGGTGCGTAGGTTTGCCCACGGCAGAGGCGACCTTGCAAAAGCTCTTAAAGTCCTGCTCGCCCAAAAGCGTAGGGCAGGCGGCCGCCATCGCATCGACGTCGAGGGGATAGCGATGCCACCACACGGCACCGCGTGACAGCACGGGCCGCGCATCACGGTCGGCAATGCGATAGGTGTAAGTGCGAGAGCGCGCGTCAAAACGTGCAGAAAAGCCCTTACGAGCCTTGTAGACCTCGTTTATGGCGATATCTTTGCCCAGGAGGGCATCCATAGCCCTCAGCCACCTACGGCGCGTCAAAGCGAGCTCAGCGTCCGTTACAGGCACGCTGATGTATTGGGCCACCGCATGAACGCCGGCATCGGTACGCCCCGCGCACGTCAGATCGATTGGGCGGCGCAGCAACGTCTCAATGGCACGGCGTAGCTCGCCCGCGACCGTCGTCTGGCCCGGCTGCTCGGCAAATCCGCTATAGGAGGAGCCATCGTAGGCCACGCGAAATACAAGGGTGGCGTCAAGCTCGGGGGTCGAATTGAAATCAGACGGCGCAGTCATAGGCGCTCCCAACAAACTAGCAACGGTATTGCGACAAAAAAAGAGGGGTACGCGAACGTACCCCTCGAATATAGCCTATGCAGACAGAATGTCTACTCAGCGGTCTCCTCAGCAGGAGCCTCCTCGACAGCCTCGACCTTCTTGGGAGCAGCGGCCTTCTTGGGGGCCGGAGCAGCCTTCTTGGCCTTAGGCGTGCAAGGCTCGGTGACGAGCTCCATGATAACGATAGGAGCGTTATCACCCTTACGGTTACCGAGCTTCATGATGCGGGTGTAACCGCCGTTGCGGTCCTGCCACATGCCCTGGGCAGCCTTGTCGAAGATCTCGGCAACGAGCTGCTTATCGCCGAGCTTGGCGATAGCCAGACGACGAGAGTGCAGGTCGCCCTTCTTGGCCCAAGTGATGATCGGGTCGACGACCGAACGCAGCGCCTTAGCGCGGGTCTCGGTGGTCTTGATGCGGTCGTTCTCGAAGAGGGCCTTAGCAAGGCTCTTCTTCATGGCCTTGGTGTGGCTCGCATCGGTGCCGAGCTTCAGGCCCTTCTTAACGTTGTGACGCATGGTCTAGTTTCTCCTCAAATATGCGAAGCATTAAGCCTTCAGGCTCAGGCCCATGGACTCAAGCTTGTCCTTCACTTCCTCGATCGACTTAACACCGAAGTTACGGATGTTGAGCAGATCGTTCTCCGAGAACTCAACGAGCTGACGGACCGAGTGAATACTGGCGCGCTTAAGGCAGTTGTAGGAACGGACGGAAAGGTCCAGATCCTCGATCTGCTTGTCCAGCTCGGCGTTGTCGTTGGTGACCTCGGGAGCGAAGATCGAAGCCTCCTCCTCGACCTCGGGGGTCTCGGCAAGGTTCATAAAGGCGGCCATATGCTGGTTGATGATATTGGCAGCCTGGACCACGGCGTCGCGCGGGGCGATGGAACCGTTGGTCTCGATCTCGAGGACAAGGCGGTCGTAGTCGGTATGCTGGCCGACACGGCAAGCCTCAACGAGCTTGGCGCAACGGGACACCGGCGAGTACAGCGAGTCGACGTTGATCACACCGATGGGATCGTTGTCACGCTTGTTAGCCTCGCCAGAGACATAGCCGCGGCCATAGCCGATGCGCATGCTCATGGTGAGATGGCCACCCTCGGTGAGCGTAGCAATGTGCTGCTCGGGGTTGACCAGCTCAAACTCGGACGGAATAAAGAAGTCCGCACCGGTGACCTCGCAGGGGCCGTCAACCGAGATGGTGGCGGTCGCCTCGTCGGTCGTGCCGAGAGCCCTGAAGACAAGACCCTTGACATTCAGGACGATGTCGGTGACATCCTCGACCATGTTAGGGATGGTCATGAACTCGTGCTGCGCACCATCGATCTGAATAGCCTCGACGGCGGCACCCTCGAGCGAGGACAGAAGTACGCGACGGAGGGAGTTACCCAGCGTATCGCCGTAGCCACGCTCGAGCGGCTCGACGGAGACACGAGCAGACGTCTCGTTGATCTCTTCGACCTGAACCTGAGGCCTAATGAATTCTGACATGTATTACCTCCAGCCTCAGCAGCCCGGATGGACTACTTAGAGTAGAGCTCGACGATGAGCTGCTCGTTGATATCACCGCTGATCTGCTCACGCGTCGGCAGAGCGAGCACGTTACCAGACAGCTTCTCGATATCGACCTCGAGCCAGCCAGGGACCTCAAAGCGCTCGGAGGAAATCAGGGCCTCCTTGATGGGGAGGAGGTCACGGAACTTCTCGCCGACAGCGACGACGTCGCCGGCCTTGACGCGGTAGGACGGGATGTCCACGCGCTTGCCGTTCACGGTGAAGTGACCGTGACGGACGGACTGACGAGCCTCTTTGCGAGTGCGGGCGAAGCCAAGACGGAAGACGACGTTGTCGAGGCGAGACTCAAGGATAATCATGAGGTTCTCACCGGTGACGCCGTTCATCTTACGGGCCTTGTTGAAGTAGCCGTGGAACTGCTTCTCCAGAACGCCATAGATGAACTTGACCTTCTGCTTCTCGCGCAGCTGCATGCCGTACTCAGATTCCTTGCGACGGCGCTTGGGCTGACGGATAGATTCCTTCTTGCTGCTGTAACCGAGCTCAGCGGGATCGATCCCGAGCTGACGGCAGCGCTTAAGAACAGGAGTCCTGTCGATTGCCATATTGATACGATCCTTTCAGTTACACGCGGCGACGCTTCTTGGGGCGGCAGCCGTTGTGCGGGATGGGGGTCTTGTCCTGGATGCTCGAGACCTCGAGGCCAGCAGCCTGGAGGGAGCGGATGGCGGTCTCACGACCGGAGCCGGGGCCCTTGACGAAGACGGAAACCTTCTTCATACCGTGCTCCATGGCCTGCTTGGCAGCAGCCTCGGCAGCCATCTGGGCAGCGAACGGCGTGGACTTACGGGAGCCCTTGAAGCCCACCTGGCCAGCCGACTTCCAGGAAATGACGTTGCCCTGGGGATCGGTGATCGAAACGATCGTGTTGTTGAACGTAGAACGAATGTGAGCCTGGCCCACGGAAATGTTCTTACGGTCCGCGCGCTTCAGACGGGCAGCGCGAACGTTCTTCTTAGCAGTAGCCATCTATCTAGCGCTCCTTATTTCTTCTTCTTAGCACCGATCTGACGCTTCGGGCCCTTGCGGGTACGAGCGTTAGTGTGGGTGCGCTGGCCGCGGACCGGGAGGCCCTTGCGGTGACGAAGGCCGCGGTTGCAGCCGATGTCCATAAGGCGCTTGACGTTCTGGTTGCGCTCACGGCGGAGGTCGCCCTCAACCATGATCTGATTCTTATCGATGTAATCGCGGATGGCGTTAACCTCATCCTCGGTGAGGTCCTTAACGCGCGTATCCACGTTAACGTTGCACTCGACGCAAATCTTCGTCGCAGTGGTGCGGCCGATGCCGTAAATGTAGGTCAGACCGATCTCAACGCGCTTCTCACGCGGGAGGTCGACACCATTAATACGGGCCAACGTAGTCTCCTCTCTTAACCCTGACGCTGCTTATGACGGGGGTTCTCGCAAATGACGAGGACCTTGCCATGGCGCCTAATGATTTTGCACTTATCGCACATCTTCTTGACCGAAGGACGTACCTTCATCGTTCTTCCTTTCGGTAGCGCTCAAACTACTTCCCTACTATCTACTCGCCCAGCCGCAGGCGTTAAAAACTATGGCTGGTCTTCACACACAATCCGACCGTAGGTTGAGCTAAGCCTGCAGTCGGAAAAGGAGTGCGTGTATGCGTGCCGCTATTTATAGCGATAGGTGATGCGGCCGCGGGTCAGGTCGTACGGGGAAAGCTCCACGACAACCCTGTCACCGGGGAGAATACGGATGTAATTCATTCGGATCTTGCCAGAAATGTTGCACAGAACCGAATGACCGTTCTCGAGCTCAACCTTAAACATGGCGTTGGGCAGCGGTTCCTTTACCGTACCCTCGAGCTCAATTGCGTCTTCCTTCTTCACAAGCAATCATCTTTCTCTAGAAAACGACAGCGATTGAGTATTTTACAACACGTATGCACGCATCGTAATAACTTCGTAATGGCTCCACAACTACGTGAAACTTGTTACATTTCTCCACCCTGGAGCGAACACCAGGATCCTTGCGCGTCGGTGGTGAGAATCACCGGGCCGTCATCGGTAATGGCGACGGTGTTCTCGTAGTGCGCGGCGGGCAGGTGGTCGTTGGTCGTAACGATCCAACCATCGGAGCCCGTGCTCACATGATTGGATCCCATCGTGACCATCGGCTCGATGGCAATGACCATACCGGCCTGGAGACGAACGCCCCTCCCCTTCTTTCCATAATTTGGAACGTTGGGGTCCTCGTGCATCACATGGCCAATACCGTGCCCCACATAATCGCGAAGCACGCCATAGCCGTGAGACTCGGCGAGGGACTGGACGGCATAACCAATGTCCCCAATATGGTTACCGGGAACAGCCTGCTCGATGGCAGCCTTAAGGCAATCGCGCGTAACCTCGCACAGGGCCTTGGCCTCGGGCGTGGGGGTACCGACGAAAAACGTCCAAGCGTTATCTCCGACCCAACCGTCGACAACGGCTCCCGTATCGATGGAGATGATATCGCCATCGCGCAGGATCATGTCGGGGTTGGGAATACCGTGGACCACGGCATCGTTAATCGATGCACAAATGGTACCGGGGAACCCGCCGTAACCCTTAAAAGCCGGAGTGCCACCATGCATGCGGATAATCTGCTCCGCAAGCTGATCAAGCTCAAAGGTCGAAACACCAGGGCGAACCATGGCTCCAACGTGGCGGAGCGCCATCTTAGATAGCGCTCCTGCCTTCTTCATCTGCTCGATTTGCGTTGCAGACTTAATCTTGATCATAGACCGAGAGCCTCTTTGACATCCCCGTACACAGTCTCGCGAGCCTGGTCACCGTTGACCGACTTAAGCAGACCCTGGCCACGATAGTAGTCGACGAGCGGGCTCGTGGACTTCTCGTAGACGTCGAGACGGTTCTTAATGGTCTCGGGCTTGTCGTCGTCGCGCTGATACATCTCGCCACCACACTTGGGGCAGGTAGCATCGGCAGCGGTGCCGGTGTAACCGCAGGCGCGGCAGGTGCGACGCGAAGACAGACGGTCGATGATGACCTCGGGGGCCACGTCGACCAGAAGGGCGCAATCGATCTCGCGACCCATGGCGGAGAGCTCGGAATCGAGCGTCACAGCCTGAGCGGTGTTGCGCGGGAAGCCATCGAGAATGAAACCCTGCTGGGCGTCATCGGCGGCAAGGCGCTCCTTGACAAGGTCGATAACGAGCTGGTCGGGAACGAGCTCGCCGGCGTCCATGTACTTCTTAGCCTGAATACCAAGCTCGGTGCCACCCTTGACGGCAGCACGCAGCAGGTCGCCCGTGGAAATGTGAGCGACGCCGAACTCGGCGACGAGCTCCTGTGCGACGGTGCCCTTACCAGCACCCGGAGCTCCGAGCAATACGAGGTTCATGAGCAATCCTCCTCTAGCCTATTTAAAGAATCCATCGTAATCATACATCTTGATCTGGCCTTCGAGCTTATCGACCGTGTCGAGCACGACGCCGACCATGATGAGGATGGACGTGCCACCAAAAGCCTGGATCAGATGGTTACCCGTGAAGGAGAAGATGATCGAAGGCACGATGGCGATGAGCGCCAAAAAGACAGCGCTGGGAAGCGTAATCTTGTTGAGCGCGTTCTTGATGTAGGCCGCGGTAGCCCTACCCGGACGCACGCCCGGAATAAAGCCGCCCTGCTTCTTAAGGTTGTCGGCCGTGTCATCG